>CAZWGW010000868.1:0-3343 GCA_964633565.1 uncultured Planctomycetaceae bacterium | reverse complement strand
TATCCTGGAAGGGACGCCGGAACCGGAACGGCTGCACGTGCTCCGTAATTACATGCGTTGCGCCACGGTCTGCGCGGTCGTTTCGCTGGACGAGGCGCTGCGGGTCGCCCAGGCCCAGCCCGACGTGCCGGGCCACCGCCAGTACGTGATCCGTCTGTTTCATGATGAGGGCTGGATCATGTCTCCTCGCGGACGGGGCGGACCGGTCTTCGTGAAGCGCGGACAGCCACGGAGAATCGTCCAGTCCGCAATTCCAGCCGCAACGCGGTCGCAATCCTGAGTATCGAAGCCCGCGAAGATGCGCGAACGCTTCGGACCGGCGCACGCAGAATACACGACACGGACGGGGCGATTGTTTCCGCGAATCCTGCGCCGAACCGGTTGAAACCGGTGCCGGTGCGGAGACGTCGACCGCCCGGTGACTGGCGGCCGCCCGGGGGAGATTGTTATGACGCTCGTCAATTGGACGTGATCCGCGCGGCGAAAGTTGCGTTGCTTCACGTACGGTCCCAGTCCGCATCGGCCCCGGCATCGTCTGCAAGCACCGGGCCGACGTCGGCGCAACCTGAAACACGAGGCGATCCATGCCGAAGTCCAACGCGGGAAATGAGGGGATGAGCAGCACGACGAAGGTCGTGCTCATCGTTCTGGGAGCGGGCGGCGTTCTGGCGCTGATCTGCTGCGGTGGCATCCTCTGGTTCGGCAAGACGATGTCGGACAAGATTCAGAATGCGATGACGCAGGACCCCGTCCGGATCCGCGAGATCACCGCATCGATCGTTGAGATCACGGTTCCGGACGCTTACGCGCCGAAGATGGCGATGGACTTCGGCATGATGGGGATGCTAATGAAAATGTGCGCCTATTCCCGCGACGGCGACGCTGGTGGAGTGTTCATCATGGAAATGACCACTCCCCAGCCGGGCAGCAAGGAGCAGATGAAACAGCAGTTCCAGCAGTCGCTCCGCCAGCAGGGCCAGAACCAGGAAATCACGATCGAGGCGAGCGAAACCCGCACTTTCATGATCAACGGCGAGGAATGCGAATTTGAATTCATCAAAGGGAAGAACACGCAGTCCAATCAGGACATGCGACAGGTAATGGGAGTCATCCCGGGCAAGAGTGGCGCGGGGTTCCTGATGGTCTTCGAGAACGAAGAGAACTGGGATGAGGAGGTGATAGTGCAGATGATCAAGTCGATGGGGGGGACCGAGGTCACGTCGTCTGCCGCGCCGGTGATGGAGGAGGCCCCCACGGCCGCGCCGGCAGGCCCGGACGAAGCCTCATCGGCCGCGCCCGCGGGGGAAACGACGCCCACTCCGCAGTAAGGCCAACGGCAATGCAATCGTCGGCGTCGCGCATCCACCTTGCACAGCCCTCGACCGATGGTGGCCGCGTCCGATGGGTCCTGGTCGTGCTGCTGCTCCTCCTGCTGTGCATCGGCGGGTGCGTGTACCGTATCGTCGACCTGGTGTGGTTCAGCCCGAAGATCCGCATCGCGCCGGAGACGACCGTCGTGGAGGGGCCGCTCGGGCCGGACGGATTCGTCGACTACTTCGCCGTAATCAATGAGCGTCTGTCGGAGGGTGTGACGCCCGAGAACAACGCGGCCGTCCTGCTGGTGCAGGCAATTGGACCAGGGGCGCTCGAAGGGACGGCTGACGAGGTTTACTACCGGCTCGGACTTTCACTCCCGCCCTTCGATGCGCCGCGGCTGATCGACAGCAACGGGTTCGGCCGGGAGGGCGCCCCCCTGGGCGAAATGGGACCGGTCGACACTCATCTGACGGAGACAATGAGCCGGGCCTGGACGCGGGATGAATTCCCGGAATCGGCGGCCTGGATCGACGCGAACTCCGCAGCGCTGGAACTCATTGTGCAGGCGACTCAGCGCGAGCGGTTCTACGTGCCCGTCGTCCCCTCGCCAGCCGCGCCTGGACTTGTCGCCGCACTCCACCCTGTCCAGCAGCGCAGCCGCGCGATTGCGCGCGTACTGGCGTCGCGGGCCATGCTCCGGCTGGGAGAGGGGGATCTGGACGGGGCGGATGCCGACCTCATCGCCTGTCACCGATTGGCAAGCCTGGTGGGGGAGTCGCCGTTTCTGACCAGCGACCTCGTGGCGAGCACGATCGACGCCGTCGCCGCACAGGGGGATGCAGCGCTGCTGTCGGATCAACTTGGAACAGGCGCGGCGCATGCTTGAACTGCACCGCAGTTTGCCGCCGTTGCCGGACATTGCACAGACGATCGATGGCGACGAGCGGTTTCAGATGATCGACTCGACGTGTGGACTCATGCGGGCGGGCACGGGCGCGGCCCCGGTCCCCATGCTGGGGATCGACGGCAACGTGATGCTGCGGTCCATGAACGGCGCCTATGACAGGGCCGCGGAGGCCCTGAGGATCGACGACTACTCTCAGCGCACGGCGGAACTCGCCGCTCTGGAGAAAGACGTCCGGGCTCGTGCCGGGAAGAAGAGCCCCGCGACGCTGATGCTCTCGTCGCTGATCGGGTCGCGGGCCGCGTCGAGCCGCATGTCGGCCGACGCCCTGCTGGTGCTCCTCGCTCCGTCGATCGTGACGGCGCAGACGGCTGAGGACCGCGCCACCGCCCGGCGGCGCCTGTTGGTCATCGGCTGCGCGCTGGCAGTCTATCGGGGCGAGCAGGGAGAGTACCCGGCCGGTCTCGAAGCGCTGACTCCCGGCCTGCTGGAGAAAGTCCCGCTCGACCCGTTCGGCGACCAGCCATTCGTCTATCGTCACACCGGAGAGGCCGGCTATCGCCTGTACAGCGTCGGCGAGAACCTCAAGGACGATGGCGGGGCGACGTTGGATTCGGTGCCCAAGGGGGACGATTTCCTGCTGGAAGTGCGCACGGCTCAGTAATGAACACCGTGGGCTGGGTCGGGCGTCCAGATTCAGTCTTGGCGGCAGGCGAACGGTGCGCGAATGACGTCTGCTGCCGCCGCAACATCCGGGTCAAGCGCCCGCCGATTCGACAGGAAACCGGCACAGCGGCTGACGACTCTGCGGGACGGCCAGCACCGCGATCGAGAGTCTTGCCAGTCGCTCCTCGGCCATCAGAGCCGTGTCATATAGCGTGCGGTGGAGCGGGCACAGACGAACAAGGCCATTTGCCGTTGCGGAAGGAATTGGCGTGGGACAGAATAGACAAAACCGCAGTGAACTGACTGCACCGACCGTCCGCCGCAGCGCGGAGACGCGGAACCGAATCGTACCTTCCTCTGCCCCGAGGCGT
This sequence comes from uncultured Planctomycetaceae bacterium, assembly GCA_964633565.1. Lineage (GTDB taxonomy): Bacteria > Planctomycetota > Planctomycetia > Planctomycetales > Planctomycetaceae > CAZWGW01. Next base: position 85 of record CAZWGW010000868.1, on the reverse strand, counting down.
CCGGTGACCGCTGCTCGGATGGATGATCTTGTTTCGGCGATCAGGCAGGGGGACGTCCACGCGCTGAATCTGTTTCTGGCGCGGC
>CAZWGW010000867.1:0-3349 GCA_964633565.1 uncultured Planctomycetaceae bacterium | reverse complement strand
TCTTATACGGCTCGCCGACCAGGGTGAGCCGTTTGCGGTTCCAGGCAACGCCGATGTGCTGCATTGCGTCGAGCGGGTTGCGCTTGGGGAAGAGGAGATAGGTCCAGTCGTGGCCGGGGTTGGCGTTGATGCGGCCCACGACGTCGTCAAGCTTCGTGTTGGTCATCTTCGAGTCGTCGCCGTCGTTGTCCCAGATCTCTTCGAGGGCCAGTACGTCAACGCCGGAGAGCAGCACGTGCTCGGCGATGGCGGCGGGAAACTGTCCCAGCGTACGGTCGCCGAGGTTCTCGATGTTCCAGGCGCCGACCTTGACGTATTCGTCGGCGCGGGCAGCGGACAACCAGAAACTGAATCCGATGAGGAACAGCGCCGGCGCGCGACAGTCCCTAACTGCGACTGCTCTCCGCCGTCGAACAGAAGACCGTCGGGTTCGATCGTTGTACCGCATTGAATTCTCCCTGCTCGCTCGATGGGGGCATCGTGATTGGAGCGATTCTCCACGCCCTCCAATCGCGGTGCAATCCACACAAATCCTGTCCACCGGTCCGTCGGCGCGATAGACTCGGGGGGCTGTTCAATGAATGAGGACCCATGAAAGTCCACCAACTGCTCGACCATTACGGCATTACGGAAAACCCGTTCGCACAAGAAGATGCGCTCTCCGACCGCGTTTTCCTGGAGCACTGCCTGACCGCCACTCATCACTCGGAGTGGGACAAGATTTTCGGCGACCCTCAGGCCCCGGCCACGTCGGTCGTGTTCGGTGAACAGGGGAGCGGCAAGACGGCGCTGCGGCTGCAGATGCGGGAGCAGCTCCGCAAATACAACCGCGAACACGCCCACGCGCGGGTGTTCATCATCGAGTATGACGACTTCAATCCGTTCCTCGACTGCTTTCGCGAGCGATTGAACGGCCGCCGCCGCAAACCCGAACGGGCGCTGCAGAACTGGCGGCTGTGGGACCATATCGATGCCATCCTGACGCTGGCGACGACGCGGCTCGCGAACGCGATCCGTAGCGACGGACGCGATGCAAAGGACGAGACGCACAACATCGCGATGGACAAGGTCCACGCGCTCCCGCGCGTTCAGAAGCGCGACATCCTGCTGCTGGCGGCGTTCTACGACGATAACCGCGACCTCGCCCCCCGGCAGCGGTGGAGCGGCCTGCGGTGGAAGCTGCGCTACTTCGCCGTCAAGAAATGGTGGGACCTGATGCTGGGCCTCGCAGTCACTGCGGCGACGATTGCGGGCGTCGTGCTGTGGAATGAAAAGGAGTGGAAGGGGCTGTTTGCATGGTGGGTGGGAGCGATTATCGCGGCAGGATGGCTGCCGTTCGTCTGGTACTGGCTCCGCCGCTGGTGGATGGCGTGGCGTGCCGGGCGGCAGATTCGCGTGTTCGACCATCGCACCGGCGCATTGCGGAAAAACCTGGGAAGCTTTGACCGGGGCGAGATCCTCGGGCAGCCCGTACCGACCCGGCCGCGCGGCGACGACCGCTACGAACTTCTGCTCAAGCTGCAGACGGTACTGCGGTCTCTCGGCTTTGAGAGCATCTGTGTGCTGATGGACCGGGTTGATGAGCCGCATCTCGTCAACGGCGCTCCCGAGCGGATGCGCGATCTGGTCTGGCCGATGTTCGACAACAAATTCCTCAAGCACCCCGGCATCGCATTCAAGCTGCTGCTGCCGGCGGCGATGTTCGGTTACCTGCAGAAGCAGGAGCGGGAGTTCTACGACCGCTCGCGGCTCGACAAGCAGAACCTGGTCCCGTCGCTGACGTGGACCGGCCAGGGGCTGTACGACGTGGCCAACGACCGCATCCGCGCCTGCGCCGGACTGGCCGAGGGAAAGCAGCCGGGGATTCTGGACCTAGTCGACGGCGCGGTGACGGAGACGGAACTGATCTCGATCTTCGATCGGCTGCGCGCACCGCGGCACCTGTTCAAGTTCCTGTACCGCCTGCTGGTCGAGCACTGCAGCAAGTACACGGAAGACAAGCCGGAGTGGAAGATCCGGCGGGAGACGCTGCAGTCGACGCTGGCGGTCTTCCTCAAGGACCTGGAGGCATACGAGCAGGGGCGGGGGACGGGGTGAGTGCCGCGCTACTGCTGCCGCCACGACTGGAAGCGGTCCGGAGGCTCAGTCGGGATCTGGTTCCCATCCACAGATGGCGATGGTAGGCTGTGGCCGGGTACGGGGCTGTGCCGATTTCCTGTCTTTCACGGGAGTCAGCCATGCGCGCGATGCTGCGGCAAGCGGCGAGAGGAACCGTGCTGTGTCTGGCCGCGCTGGCCGGAAATGCGGCGGCGGACGAAGCGAACCAGCGCGGCAATCCGCGCGTGGACATCTACGGCGATATTCTGCCGGAGGGGGCGGTCGCGCGGCTCGGTACGGTGCGATATCGCGCGTGCTGCGGATCGGGCCGGATTGAATTTCTGGCGGACGGCCAGACGCTGCTCGGTTGCGACGGCCGGCGGCTGAGGTGGCTGGATGCTCCCACCGGGCGCATCGTGCTCACCGTCGATCCGGGAGTCGGAAACGCCGCACTGCTGGCGGTGACCAGCGACCGTTCGCTGGCGGCTGTGAGCATGCGGCAGTTCCTGCGTGGCGAGAACGACTTTGAATACGGCGTCGCGTTCGTGGACACGTCGGATGGCGCGGTCCGTTCCCGATTGCTGTACCCGACGCACAAGCGGAACGTCGAGTCGGCCTGCTTCACGCCGGAAGGGGACCGGCTCGTGACGGGCGACTACGAGGGCGTCGTGCGGGTGTGGACCGTGGCGACCGGGCGTGAAGAGGCGGCTTATTCCCTGCCGACACCGGAAGAGGTGCGCCGACTGACATGCTCGCCCGACGGGAAGTGGCTGGTGGCGACGAACTACCAGGCAGCGTATCGGTGGGAGTGGCTGAGCGAAGCAGGGTTTCAGCAGTTCGGCAAGCCGGACGAACGCGTGTTGACCGCGGAATTCTCGCCGGATTACCGGTTCGTCGCGCTGGGCTCCGATTCACGCGGCGCAATCCGGTTGTTCGACATCGGGACGGGGAGCGAGGTCCGGGAATTCCGCGCACCGGAGAGGTCGTACTACGCGGAACAACTGGCGTTTACTTCCGGCGGTGCGCGGATCATCGCGCCGTCGGCACACAGTTTCATCGGGGAGCGGAAGGAGCTTCCCGGCGAAATCGACGTGTGGGACTCCGCATCCGGTGAACTGGTGCACGCGCTGCCGTTCGAGGATGGCCTGCGCCGCGTGGCAATCTCTGCAGACGACCGCTGGGTGGCGGCCGCGATGTATGAGGGGACTGTGGCGGTGTGGGATCTCACAACCGGAAAACGCGCGGGCGACGA
>CAZWGW010000866.1:0-3369 GCA_964633565.1 uncultured Planctomycetaceae bacterium | reverse complement strand
CGCCCGTCGGACCGCCGACCGCCTCGCGCACGAAGCCGGTGTTGTCCGCGTAGATCCCTTCCCAGTCGCCGCTGGTCAACTCCACGACCGTCTGCTGCGGCGCGCCGATGCTCTGCGGGACGAACTCGTTCACCAGCGGCTCGACCGCGCTCCACCACGACTCGTAATGGTCGCGCATCGCCTGCACGACGTCCGGGTGACTGTCCGCGATGTTTGACTGCTGGGCACGGTCGGCGACGGCGTCGTACAGGTCCGTCCCCTTCACGAGCCGCCACTTGTCCCAGATCACGCAGCAGTCGAATTTCGCCGGGACCTGGCCGTACTGCACCACCAGTTTGCGGTCGCGAAGCCCGGCTTCCCCCTTGAGCAGCCCGGCGAGGCTCACGCCGCGAAACGGCTCATCGGCCGGGTCCCACTCCGGCTGCGGAACGCCGCACAGGTCGCACAGCGTCGGGAAGAGGTCGGTATTCTGCGTCGGCGTGTCGACGTCGCGCGGCGCGCCCAGTTCGCCACGGGGCCAGCGAATCCAGCACGGCACGCGGTGCCCGCCGTCGTAGTACGTCGTCTTTCCCGCGCGCAGACCGGCGTTGTGCGTCTTCACGCCGGCCGTGCCGCCGTTGTCGGTCATGAAGATCACGATCGTGTCGTCGCGGAGCTGCTGGTCGGTCAGGAAGCGGTCCAGGTCGCCGAAGCGTTTGTCGATGTGGGCGATCATGCCGAAGAACCCGGCCGACCCCTGGCCCTTGTACGGCTTGATGTACTCGTCGAGGTCGATGTGCGGCGCGTGCGGGGCGTTCGTCGGCAGGTAGCAGAGGAACGGCTCGCCGCGCTGGTGGCACTGTTTCATCCAGTCCATCGCGCGGTCGAACCAGACATCGGTGCAGTGCCCGCTGTACAGTTCCTGTTCGCCGTTGTGGAAGCAGCGGCCGTCGATCAGCGGCCAGTCGAATTCCGGCGTGCTGTGGAGTTGTCCCCAGCCGAGGTGATAGACGGCCTCCTGAAAGCCGCGGTCCATCGGCCGGTGCGGATAGACGTCGCCGAGGTGCCATTTGCCGAAAATGCCCGTGCGATAGCCGGCTTTGGCGAACGCCTCGGGGAGCGTGGCGAGGCCGGGCCGCAGAAACGTGCGGCCGGCGGTGACCGACGTTGCGCCGTTGCGCAGCGCGGCGAGTCCCGTGAGGAGTTGGCCGCGCGTCGGCGTACACATCGGGCAGACGTGAAAGTCGGTGAGCCGGATTGACTGGCGGGCGAAGGTGTCGAGGTGGGGCGTCGTGAGGACCGGGTTGCCGGTGAACGAGAAATCGCCCAGCCCCTGGTCATCGGTCATGACGATCAGGACGTTGGGCGCGGGCGCCGCGGCGGCGGTCATCGGTCCGCAGGCCGATGCCACGCCGGCAAGCAGCAGGAGCGTGCATTTCATGGGAGCGATCTTCTCCAGTCGAGTGCCATGCGGCTCAGGCGTTCTCTGAGATCAGGTTTCGCAGCGGCGAGATTCCGGGATTCATTCTGGTCGGTTGACAAGTCATACAGCTCCGTGCCGCTGCCATCGGCGTTGATGAGCAACTTCCAGTCCCCTTCACGGACGGCCACATTGGGAGACTGTGCCTGCGGCTCCGGAGGGTACGGGAAGGCGCGCAGTCCCTTCGTCCCTTCCGGGGACGGTTTGCGACCGTACTCCCAGAAGAGTGATTTGCTGCGGACGTCATTCGCACCGCGAAAGGCGGCCGACAGGTTCTCGCCGTCGAACATGACGGCATCCGGCGGAGAAACATCGACCAGTGCACACAACGTCGGGAACAGGTCGACGGCGCACACGACGGTCGAATCATTCACCGCGCCCGCGGGGATGACGCCGGGCCAGCGGACAAGTAACGGCGTGCGGATGCCCCCCTCGTACAGGCTCCACTTCATGCCGCGCAGGCCTGCGGTGCGCGCCCGGTTGAATGAAGGCTGCGGGCCGTTGTCGCCGGCGACGAGGATGAGCGTGTTCTGTGCGACGCCCAGTTCGCTCAGGCCGTCGAGCAGCCGGCCGATCTGGCGATCGGTCTCGCGCAGCACGGCGCGGTATTCCGGAGTGCCGGTCCCTTCGCCGGCGGCAGCACGTTGCTCGTCCGACGGCCGAAACGGCGTGTGGACGTCGTCCAGCCACAGGTTGATGAACCACGCCCGATCTCTGTTGCGCCCGGCAAACGCGAGCACCTCGTCGACCATCCAGCGCGTGCGCTGATGCCGTGGCACCTGTTGCGGTTCGATCTCGTCGGCCCACGGGAACGACTTCAGCCCGAGCGTCGCAGCCGGCTCCGGGCTTTCCCAGGTCCCGAGGCCCAGGTCATAGCCGTACGCGGCGAACTTCGGGGCGTCGGTGACGTCGCGGCCGCCGCCGAGGTGCCATTTGCCGATGTGCGCCGTCGCATAACCTGCCGACTGGAACGCGCGCACGAGCGAAGGCGCCTGTGGGTCGAGAAAGTCCGCCTGCTCGCATTCTCGATTTCCGGCGCGCGACTGCAGATAGCTTGTGATCCGCCAGCGGGCGGGGAACTGCCCGGTGATCAGCCCGCAGCGCGAGGCCGAACAGATCGGCGACGCGGTGTAGAACTGCGAGAAGCGCGTCCCCTCCCGCGCGAGGCGGTCGATCTGTGGCGTCGGCACGCCGGCCCCGCCATAACAGGCCACGTCCCCCCAGCCCATGTCGTCGACGAAGACGATCAGCACGTTGGGGCGCGCGGCATCGTCGGCGCGAACCACCGACGCGGTCACCAAGACCAGGGGACAGAGTACGAGGAATCGCCTCATTGGCGCATTGTGCGCAGTTCCGTCCCGTCAATCCAGTCGGTGAATGAGAAACGATCGTGAGCGCGGCGAGCACGACGAACGGCAGTGCCTCGCCGGTGCTCACGATCGCGACAGGCCCGTCGACGGAGTGGCCCCGTCAGTAGTAGTAGACGCTGCCCCACGGAGAGTAGAAGCCGTACTGTCGGTACGGCCTGTAGTCATAATAGTACCCGCCGTACGGCGCGTAATAACGCGGTCCGTAGTAGTAGCGGTAGCTTGGGTAGTAGTTCCGATACGGCTGGTAATAATACCGGTTGCCGTACCAGCGATACCCGCGCCCGTAGCCTCGGCCGCGGTTGCGCCAGCCGTCGCGCACGTACTGCACCTGCCCCGCCTCGGGCTGCGAAACCGGGTCGGCTTGTACCGGCGTCGACGGCAGGGCCAGCAGGGCGGCCGGCGCCGCGATCATCAGGAGTTTTCGAATTGCGCGTAACATGATGCACCTCCTGTTCGATGCGCCCACGATTTGCAATGGGCCCGTGGGTGCAGCGACCCGGACGCTCAAAGCGTCCGGGTCGCTACGCCGGGTGAATTCCA
>CAZWGW010000865.1:0-3369 GCA_964633565.1 uncultured Planctomycetaceae bacterium | reverse complement strand
GATTCCCCACGGGGCGACCATACCCGGAACGGCGTGATGTTCGAGGGGGATGCCGGGCGGATCTTCGTCAATCGCGGGACCGTGAGCGGCAAACCGGTGGAAGACCTTGCATCACAGCCCCTGGACCGCGGCGACTTCACACTGTACGGGCACGACAACCTCGACCGGCCGATCCGCACAGGCAAGATCGACACGATCAAGAACCATCTCGGCAACTTCTACGACTGCACGCTGTCGCGCGAGACGCCGATCTCGGACGTGGTCAGCCAGCATCGCTCCGTGAGCGTCTGCCACCTGGGGAACATTGCCATGCGCCTGGGCCGCTCGCTGAAGTGGGACCCCGAGGGCGAGACATTTGTGGACGACACCGAGGCCAACGGCTGGTTGCGGCGCGAGCAACGAGCGGGGTTTGAAGTGGTATCATAGTGCGGATGACGTTTTGCCGCATTTCCTGTGGCGGGAGACGAAGCGCGGCAGGTCATCGCATGTCATCACTCCGGCACCGCCGGCAGCCGCGAGACCACCGGCAACTGCAGCCCCTCGGAACCCGCGGCCAGGTAGAACGGGAGCGGCAGCGACGCCAGGTCGCGCTCCAGCGATTCGAACATTTCCTGGCGCGCCGCGGCGTCGGTCGCCTCCTTCCGCAGCGAGGCAAATCTGGGGTCCATCTCCACCGTGTGCGCCCAGAACGTCTCGCTGCCGTCGGCATTCGTCAATGTGAGCTGCAGCACCGACCTCGTCGTCTGCACGGAGCGCCCGGTAAGCTGCCCCTGGCCGGGAAGTTGGCCGACCTGGCGCTGTGTTTCGACCAGCTTCTCCCCTTCCGCTTCGCCGTAAGTGGCGCGCAGCACCACCGGTTGATCGGCCGCCACGGTCATCTCATCCGCCTTGAGCCGCGCGGTCAGCACCTGCTCCAGCGCGGCCTGGGTCGCGGCCGGTTCGCCGAAGCGGACCTTGTCGACCGTCACCTGCAGCGACAGTTGCCGCCCCGGCGCCAGCACGGCCGTCGTGTCCGCAGCGGCGCTGGCCAGCGCGGTCTGGATGTCGGACCACGGGATCGGCAGGAATTCGATCCGACCGGGTCCGAACGTGGACGAGTTGACGTGCATCAGGCCGCCTGGCACCGCCAGCCGCGGATACCCGTTTCCGAACGAATCGTCTCCTTCAGGCTTGGCCAGTTTCCAGACCACGCGCCCATTCTGCGGTTCGAGGACGAGCCCGCCCGCGAGGATCCAGCCCTGGCCGTCGGGCAGCCATTCAACGGCCGGCCCCTTGTAGAGCGCCCCGTCGATGGCGACGGACGTCAGTCGCTCGGGAAGCGAATGCGTCTTCGGCGGCGACGCCCCCTTGAGGTCGAATACGGTGAGTTCGGTTCTGTCGCTGTTGGTCATGACGGCGGCGAGCGCGCTGCCGTCCGGCGAGAACCGCAGGCCGGCCGGCTCCAGGAAGGTCCGGTCGGCGTCATAGCGGTTGATCGGGAGCCGGGCGACAAGCACGCCAGCCCGCACGTCGTACACGCTGAGCGGTTCTGGCTGGAACAGGTCGAACGTCGCCAGGTACCGTCCGCCGGGGCTGAGGGCGAATTTCTTGCCGTCAACCATACCGTCGACGGGAGTCTCCTTCACAAGGGAACCCTTGGACGGATCGTGCAGGCGGATGCGGCGCTTCCGGTCCGGATTGCCGCCGGAGGTGAACGTGACGAGTTGGCCGTCGGCCGTAAACGCCACCAGATGGATCACCATGTCCGGTTCGTCGCACGGGAATTGCGCCACGCGCTGTCCGGTGACGAACGACCAGACCTCGAGCAGCGTCTTTGGCTGCCCACCGACGACCTGCAGCGCCAGCAACTGTCCGTCGGGGCTGACGGCCAGATTGATGGCATTGGGCGGCTTCCCCTGCAGTGCGCCGACCTTGCTGCCCGTGGCATAGTTCCACGACGTGGCGTGGCTGAGGTCGATACCGTTCAGATGGGACGCGACAAACAGGCTCGGCGTCTCCGGGACGGCGACGGCCCCGACCGAGTCGCCCAGAACGATTGGCTCACGGGCAACGTCAGGCCAGGTCAGGGAAACTTTCGGCGGGTCAGGTTGCAGGGTGCCCGACGCAGTCGACGCTGTAGCAGACGGACCGGTTGCACCGTCACCACCATTGCCGGCCGCCGCTCCGCCCGGCGTGCCGCCTCCCGCGGTCGCATCTCCCCCGCCGCGGCCGAACGCCAGCCAGGCGCCGACTCCGAGCGCCGCCAGGAGCAGGCCGCCACCGGCGATCGCCACGATCACGATCCCGGCACCTCTCGATGAGGACCTCTTGCGTTTGCTTCCCTTGCCGGAGGAGGATTTTGATTTGCCGGACCGTGGCGGGAGACCTCCGGGACTGCGGCTGCCGCGCGGGGCGTTGCTCATGTGCTTTGAACTTGAAGTAAGCGGGAACTGACGGTTACAAATGTCGGTGTTGAGAATACAAGTCGCGCCGGCGGTATGCAATCCGAGGTGCGTCAGCGTGAATACTCGCAGGTCGCGGACAGCTCGCGATCCGCCGGTCAGAGCGACGTGATGAACTCGTCGAGCGCCTGACGGTACTCTCGGGAGTCCGCCCCGTTGTGCCCGGCCCCCGGGATCACGACAAACCGTTTCGGCCCCGGCGCGGCTTCGTACAGCCGCCGCCCTTGCTCGATCGGGATCAGTTCGTCTGCGTCGCCATGGCTGATCAACACCGGCCCCTTGTAATGTGCGATCGCTTTCAGCGAATTGAAGCGATTCACCATCACCAGCCGCGGCGAGAGCCACGGCGTGTGTTCCGCGCCGACGTCCGGCAACGACGTGAATGTGCTGGCCAGCACAAGTCCCCGCGCCCCGTCTTCGGCCGCAAGTTGTGTCGCGACGCCGCCCCCCAGTGAAGTCCCAATCAACACAATATCCGCCTCGTTCACGGCGGTGCGCTCGGCGAGCCACATGCGGGCCGCGCGCGAGTCCATGATCAGCCCGGCCTCGGAGGGCGTCCCTTCGCTCCGGCCAAATCCGCGATAGTCGAAGCCGAGCACCGCCAGGCCGTGGACGTCGTGGTACTGGCGCAGAGCGTCGGCCCACATCGACACGTTGCCGCCGTTACCATGACAGAACAGGGCGACGGCGCGCGGTTGCGGATGGGACAGGAACCAGCCGTGCAGTTTCGTGCCGTCGGCAGCAGTGAAATGGGCGTCTTCGAAGTCGAGGCCGACCGGTTGCCAGTTGCCCAGGGGATACTTGCTCGGCTGGTAAACGAGCGACCTCTCGAGGCGCGCGAGCGGTGAGACGGATGCGAGCGATGCGCAACCGGAAGTGCAAAAGCAGAGGACGCACAGGATCAGCCGGGACATGACGCACGCGCCGG
>CAZWGW010000864.1:0-3371 GCA_964633565.1 uncultured Planctomycetaceae bacterium | reverse complement strand
ATGACGAGGACATACATCAGGCACTGCTCCGACTCGCCGCGGAAGCGATGCAGGTCGGTGGATCGGTGTTCGTGCAGTGACCGCGAACCAGCCGTTGCACCTGACCGCGGCGGCTGCTGCTTGCGCGTCGCAGGCAGTAGCTCCTTGAATTCGAGCTACGCACAGCAATGTTGCCGACGTGTGAAAAGTGTGGTTCTCAGGAATTTGAGGTCCGTTGGCAAGGACTCACGTACGAATTCCGGTGCGCACGCTGCCTGTGGGGATGCTGCACGACGCGTTTCCCACCAATTCAAGAGGATGAGGGCCCCTACAGCATCATTGTGACATCACTCGGTCAAATCCCGGTACGGGCACTCGTCGCACTCAATCGGAGGTTCACGCATGGAATGCGCCGGACGCGAGAACTCTTTACGACCGGCGAGCAGCGACTGTTCACGGGCAATGCCTACTCGGTCTGGCAGGAAGCCCAACGGCTTTTGGCGGAGGGCGTCCCATTTCGCATTGACCCAGCGTACCCTTACGATCTTGCGACGTACGATCCGGAGCATGATCATGAGCACGAGTGGATTACAGTAACAGACACACAACATGAATAACCGCGCCACAAAACACCATCGCTGATGCTTCAGATTCCGGATACAACGCTCTGGCTCGGCAACTCGTCCGACTTGCGGGATTTACGCTCAGTCTTCAACTCTGGCGTGACGGCGATCGTCGATCTGGCCATCAAAGAACCGGTTCCACAGATTCCGCGCACGACGAACTATTGTCGTTTTGCGATCTCGGATGATGGAGAAAACGATCCTGCCACACTGCGTGCAGCGATCAGTGCGACGTGCTGTCTCGTGGCAGGCGGGCAGATGGTCCTGGTCTGCTGCAATGCCGGTCTCAATCGCTCACCGTCACTCGCGGCCATCGTGCTGGCCGATCAGACGCATTCGGATCCGACCGCAGCCCTCGAAACCATCAGCCGGCTGAAGCACATTGACGTCAATCCGGCACTGTGGCGGCAGCTTGTGTCCGTCTACTCGCAGATGACCGCACTCACAGACCGGTAATCATGTTCTGGTACATTTCGGGCGGCGTTGTCGCTGTCATCCTCGGTTTTCTCTGGTGGCGCTACACGTCGGTCGCACGCGGTGCGCGACAACGAGACGCAGAGATCATTCCGTTGTTCGACGGTTCGACGCGCTGGGCGAAAAGCTCGCCGCCGGTGAATCCCCGGCGCAGGACGAAATCGAAGCTCTGGCCCGGAATCCAGCCACCCGCTCCTTCCTGCACCAGATGCTCAAACACTTTGAGCGCCTGGAACTGTTTCCTGACGAATACCTTTCGGAAACCGCTCAGGCGGAAGCCGCACTCGTGTACTGGATGTTGCATCCCAACGAACTGCAGGAGGCCCCGCAGGAAACGGAGTTGGCCGAGACAGTCACCCGCACCATTGACGGGCAGGATTGCCGGTTTCACGTTTTCCGGTACCGGATGCCGAATGGCCACTGGGCCGGCGACGACTGGCTGCTTGGGTTGGCAGGGCCATTCGTTGATAATGATCCACCTTTCTCCGGCCTGGCCGGCGCTTTCTCGCGATGCGGCGACAAGGATGGTGAAGTGCGGCCAGCAGAACTTGTTGACTGGTTCATCGGCATGGTCCGAAGAAAACGTGGCGCCTGACAATGGTTCGCGTCTTCCTCCCCTCCGGCCTCCGCCGCCTCGCCGGCGGAAAGGGAGAACTCGCCGCCTCCGGCGAAACGGTCCGCGAAATCATCGATGACCTCGACCGGCAATTCCCCGGCATTCGCGAGCGGCTGTGCGACGGAGACCGGCTGAGGCCCGGCATGTCGGTCGTGGTCGGCTCGACGATCGGCAACCAGGGACTGTTACAACCGGTGCCGCCGGACGCCGAGGTCCACTTTCTGCCGTCGGTGGGAGGCGGTTGAGAATGTGCGGGACGCAATTTGCCATTGTGCGTTGAATCCTTCGCTCCACCCGGACGAGCCGGGCGGGGGCGTCCAGGAACGAGGTGGGGCCCGGTGTTAGTGCAGAATCCTTGGTTCCACCGACGCGAGGTCGGCGGGGGCGCAGCGCGTGTTCCACACCCTGATTGTCCCCGGCACAGTTTGCCCTTGGCGCGCAACTCGTTGGGCGCTCGAATGGAGAGAGCGCCACACCTGACCGGCTACCTCCAGACACCCGATGCCGGCGCCGACCGTTGTTGTTGTAAGGGGGTGCGAACCTTGCGCTCAACTCGACCCGGTGCCGCCGGCCGGATTCTGTGGTAAGATCCGTGTCGAGTGGCCCGGCAGCACTGGGCAGGTTCACTGACACGTTCGGCCATTGAAAAGTGAGCCAGACCACGATGGCAAGAATCTATATCGAAACTACGGTCTTCAGCTTCTACTTTAACGCGCGTTCGGTCACATCCGCCGCGTCAATGGCATACTTGGGTTGGGCAATCCGGCCCTTGTGACGCCTCTTGAACTCCTGAACGAAGAAACGAACGATGGATAGTTATAGCGAAGTGCGCAGGGTACGAAAGGCCATGTCTGTTGCTGCGGGGCACGACATTCGCAAACTGGCAGCCATGTTGAACGAACGCAGAGTCGAGGTCGCTGACCGTATCATCGACCCCGGAACGGAGGCCGAACAATGCGATGCACACGGAGCCGCCGAGAGCGCGGTTGCAGGTGGTAGGTCTTCACCGGCGGCCCGGTGATCGCTACCGTTAGTGAGACGCGCCGGCGAGGCCAACACCAGTTCATGAGCGAACGATCGATCGAATCGTGACGGACAATGGTACGCGTCTTCCTGCCCTCCGGCCTCCGCCGCCTCGCCGGCGGAAAGGGAGAACTCGCTGCCTCCGGCGAAACCGTCCGCGAGATCATCGATGACCTCGAGCGGCAGTTCCCCGGCCTTCGCGACCGCCTGTGCGACGGCGACCGGCTGAGGCCGGGAATGTCGGTCGTGGTCGGGTCGACGATCGGTAACCAGGGACTGTTGCAACCGGTGCCGCCGGACGCCGAGGTCCACTTTCTGCCGTCCGTGGGAGGGGGTTGAGTGTGTGTGCGTCTCGAATGTTGTCAGGGCGCACCCCCCTCTCCCCCGAGCACGACCAATCTGCAGGTTTGGCGGCCTTTGGGGGGAGAGGGGCTGGGGGTGAGGGGTCGGGCAACGGTACACTTTGCGGCCCCCTCACCCCGGCCCTCTCCCCCACAAGGGCGCTGGTCCGCAACATGGACTTGATGTGGGGGAGAGGGAGGCAGATCTTCACCAACCTTTGAGACCCAAACACGGTTGAGTTTTGCTGCCGTTTTCCCATTGCCGCCGCGCTGGTGCGGTGCTTGAATGGTGGGAGCCATTCCGCCCGCTGCCGC
>CAZWGW010000863.1:0-3378 GCA_964633565.1 uncultured Planctomycetaceae bacterium | reverse complement strand
CTCTGCACGATCTCGTGTACCAATGTCCGAAATCCGTATTCCTGCTCACGAACCCTCATCACAATTGTCTCCACGTTTGGACGGTCCGCCGCAGCGGGCGCGCCGCCTGTCCCGTAGGTCAGCAGCTTTACCGTCAGCGCCCGGGCCAACTGGTCCTTGTCCGCCAGCAGCAGTTGCCTGAGATCATCGATATCCCGAAACTCCCGCCCGTCCGCCAGCACACCGGACGGATCGACCGGCGGACCGTGCAGGTAGTGCATCCGCCGGCCGTCGATCGTCACCGGTTTCCCGTTGCCGCGCGAACGGTAGTTCTCGCGCCAGCCGCCGATCACGTCGAAACTCTCCAGCGCGAACCCGGGCGGGTCAATTTTCACGTGGCACGTCGCGCACGACTCGATCTCGCGGTGTTTGGCCAACTGCTCGCGGATCGTCGTCGCGCCCCGGATGTCCGGCTCGATCGCCGGGACGCCCGGCGGCGGCGGATCGGGCGGCGTCCCCAGGATGCGGTCGAGCACATACGCTCCGCGAATGACGGGAGACGTCGTCGTACCGTTGGCCGACACCTTGAGCACGCTGGCCATCGTCAATACGCCACCGCGATGGCTGTCCGGAGGCAGCGTCACCTTGCGGAACGCGTGCCCCTCAACGCCGGGGATTCCGTAGTGCTTCGCCAGCCGTTCGTTGAGCATCGTGAAGTCGGACGCCACGAAGTTCGTCAGGCTCAAGTCGTCCCTGAGCACTTCTTCAAAGAACAGGTGCGTCTCGTCGACGATCGCCGCCTTGAGCATGTCGTCGAACTCGGGATAGAGCAGGTGGTCCGGCTCCGTGAAGTCGATGTCCCGCAGGTTGAGCCATTGGCCGATGAAGTTCCTTGTGAACTCGTGCGCCTTGGGAGAGTTAAGCATCCGCTCGACCTGGGCGCGCAGCGTTTCCGGATCGGTGAGCTTCCCCTGTTCGGCGAGCGCCAGCAGTTCGTCGTCCGGCATCGTACTCCACAGGAAGTATGACAGTCGGCTCGCCAGCGCGAAGTCGTCCAGCCGGCCGGGCTTCTCGTCGAGGAACAGGAACCGCGGCGAAACCATGATCCCCTTGAGGCCGACGCGCACTGCCTGCTCGAACGAGTAACCCTCCGCCCGCTTGGCCTCGAACAGATCCAGGAAGGGCTGCACGTCCTCATCGGTCACCGGCCGCCGGAATGCACGCCGGGCGAAGTCGCGGAGAATGCGTGCGGCGTCCTCCGTCGGATCCGGGGAAATCACCTCCAGGCGGTATCGGTTGTGCTCGTCCGGCCCCTGCATCAGGTCGCCGAAGATCCGCCGGTGACTCTCCGGAGGCCACGTGTCGTGGAGCGGTCCTTCGACTTCGACCCATTGGATGGCCAGCCCCCGTCCTTCGTACGTATCCGCGCCGATCTTGTCCACGGCCTGTGCCGACTCAAGGCCGTACGGTAGGATGCGGATCGTGTTGCGGGCGTCGAAGAAATCGGTGAATTCGACGACTGTCGGCTGATCGGGCGGGACGTCGAAATAGCCGACGAGGTGGTTCTTCGTCCCCATCAGCATCGGGCCGGCATCGACCCGGAACGTGGCCGGCTTGTCGGCGCTTTGAAATCCGTATGCCGAGATCCGGATGCGGTACGTCCCCCGGTCCGGCGGATAGAACTCGGACATCGTGATCGCCTGCCACTGCGACGAGCTGAACATGACCAGCGCATCGTCGGTTTTGCGGAAGACCTTTTCCGTCGTCGACTTGACCTGATGCTGGTTCTCGCATTGCAGGCGGCGGTCGATCCGTTTGGGCTGCGGCGCGTTGGCGATTGCCACGTTGAGTGCGGCGTCGGCCGCCTCCAGGTAACGCTCCAACAGGAAGGACGACGTATGCAGCGCCTCGCCGACGTTGTCGAACCCGTTCGATTCGGCATCTTCGGGGAGGAGCTGCTGCAACTCGATGTTGATCCCCAGCAGGTCGCGGACGGTATTCTCGTACTCGACCCGGTTCAGGCGGCGGTAGACGACCCGCCCGCCGTCGTCGCCCTTCGCGGCCGCGACCGCTGCGATTTCGCCGTTCACCCAGTCGGAGAGCGACTGAATTTCGTCAGCCGTCGGTCGCGGTTTCGATTTGGGCGGCATCTCGCCGGCCGTCACCCGTTTCTGGACGGCCAGCCAGCGCCGCTGAGTCACTTCGTCGATCAAATCGCGCGACAACTGCTCGAGGTTCAGCTTCCCCTTCGGCTTGTCACCGCTGTGGCAGGAGTTGCAGTGCCGATCGAAGATTGGGCGGACCTGCTCGTCGAATACGGAAAGATTTGCCGGAGATGGCTGGCCCCGATTTCCGTCCGCCAGTACCTCCTCGCTATCTGCTGGCAGGACGGCAAGTACTGAGATCACGAACGCAAGCGAACGTCGCAGCATGAGAGCGGCTCCGTGGAGTGGGCCGCGGCAGATGTCGCGACCAGCCAATCAGTGTACCCGCCGGGACTGGCCCCAGTCACGCGGTTGCCGCTCACATGGGCGCCATTCCTCACCCCGGCCGCAGTTCAAAGATCTGCAGCCCCGTCTCCACCGGAAACGCCACCACCCGCCCCTCCTCATTCCGCACCACGACCTCAAACCCCCGCCGCTGCGCCAGCTCGTAGAACTTCGGCGCCTGCGACCGACACGGATCTCCGATCCAGCACACGCCACCCGGCGCCAACATCCGCGACAGCACGTTCACGATCGGCTCGTGGTTCTTCGCGTCGTAGATCACCTCGCAGCCGACGATCACCGGGAACTGCTCGGCCGGCGGGTCGCGCCAATCGAGCCGCAGCACCGCCGGGTCGGGAAGTCCGTTGCGGCGCGCATTCCACCGGCAGACGAGCAACGACGTCTCGTCGTAATCGCTGAACGTCACGTCCCACCCCCGCACCATTGCTGCCAGACCGACAAGGCCCACACCCGACCCCAATTCCAGCACGCGCGTACCGGCCGGCCAGCCGGCGTGAGACAGCGCCCGCGACATCGGCACCGCCGCCGGCCAAAGATACGACCAGTACGGCATGTAGTCGTCGCGCCGGTTCGCCTCCAGCACGGCCGGATCGTCCAGGAACTCGTCCGGTTTGGCCGGCAGGATGAGATCGATCACCCGCGGGACGACATCGACTGCAAGAGTGGTCCACCCACCGGGTATTTGAGGGAGTTCAGACGGCAGCGGCGGCGGTGGATCGAGAATGGGAGACATCGAAACCTGGACGTTAGCGTGTGGCCGGGGCTGGCCGTGCAGGAGTGGACTGGCTATGCGATGAGACGCACGCAGGGCGCGCCGTGCAACTCGACATCCGCGAAGCCCCGGCGCGCACCCGCCGGTGGCCCTTGATACGGTTGCGGATCCCTTCGGACA
>CAZWGW010000862.1:0-3381 GCA_964633565.1 uncultured Planctomycetaceae bacterium | reverse complement strand
GCGGGATATTGCACCGGCCTGTTCACGTCGCCTCACGTCCACTGCTTCGAAGAACGGATGACGGTCAACGTCAGAGGACCGACACGGACCGAATTTGTCGAACTGTTTCAGGACGTCCAATCGGTGCTGCACCGACTGGAAGCCCGCGGACCGGACTGGTCGCCGACTTTCTTTGAAGTCACCACCGCCCTCGCCTGGCTGTACTTCGCACGGTGCGGGACCGACGTCGTCGTGCTCGAAGTCGGCCTCGGAGGCCGGCTCGATGCAACCAACGTCTGCCGCCCGCTGGTCACCGTCGTCACGAGCATCAGTCGTGACCATACCCAACTGCTGGGCGACACGCTCGAATTGATCGCGCGCGAAAAAGCCGGGATCATCAAGCCCGGCGTACCGGTCGTATCGGGAGTCACCGGGGAACCGGCCCGGGGCGTCATTGCGGCGGCCGCCCGCGATCGGAACTCGGTACTCCTGCAACTGGGCGACCACATTCGCGTTGACGAACTGGCGAGTCCGGCCCTGTCCGATCCCTGCGGATTGCCGCACACCCGGATGGCGATCACGACACCCTGGCGGCAGCATGCAGCCATCCAGTCGCCCCTCCCCGGCCGGCACCAGATGCGGAATACAGCCCTCGCCGTGACCGCCATCGACGCCTTGAATGACAGGGGCTTTCGTATTGAACCAGACGCGGTACCGCGCGGATTGGCCGCGGTCGATTGGCCGCTGCGGATTGAGGTCCTTCGACGACAACCACTGGTCATTGCCGATGCGGCACATAATGACGCATCGATTGCGGCGCTGCTGGACACGCTGCGCGGCGTCCCGGCCCGGCAACGACTGCTGGTGTTCGGTGCATCGCGGGACAAGCACGTCGATGACATGCTGCGGCTTGTCGACGGCGAATTCGACCAGATCATCCTGACGCAGTACGAGGGCAATCCCCGGGCGCTCTCCTGCAGCGACCTGGCCACGCGTGCCGTGTCCGCCGGTTTGTCCGGTTTCCGGATGGAGCCATCCGCGAGCACGGCCTGGAAACTGGCGGTGTCGCTGGCCGGCCCCGAGGACCTGATCTGCGTCACGGGATCGCTGTTTCTGGCTGCGGAACTGCGCGAGCTGATCCTCGCACGGACCGCGTCTCCACGTGAAGCACTCCTCTCATGAACGACTCCGCCGATCACGGCAGTGCGGATTCGGACCTGGCATTCCCTGCCACGCAGTGACCACCTGAAACCATGACACTCCAGTCTGCCGTTGCTGCCGCCCTGATGCCGCCGGATGTCGAAGGCCTTCCGATTCCGGCCGCTGCCGTGGCTTTCACTGAGGGACCGGCAGCGGCCGCCGATGGGTCGGTCTTCTTTTCGGACATCGCCAATAATCGCATTCTCCGGTATTCGCCCGATACCGGACGGTTCGACGTCTTCCGGCAACCGAGCGGCCGGGCCAACGGGCTGCTCTTTGACCCGCAGGGGCGACTGCTTGTCTGTGAAGGGAACGAGTTCGGCCCGAACGACGGCCGCCGCCGCGTCGCCCGGATCGACGTGGTCACAGGGTCCGTCGAAATCCTCTGCGACCAGTTTGAGGGCCGGCGGCTGAATTCGCCCAACGACATCGCCTGCACATCGGACGGCCACATCTTTTTCACCGACCCGTGCTACGGCGATCGCTCGACGATGGAACTTGACCACGATTCGGTCTACCACATCGACTCCGACGGCCGCGTCGAAATCGCCGTTTCACAGCCCGACATCCAGCGGCCGAACGGCATCCATCTCAGCCCCGATGAGCGGACGCTGTATCTTGTCGACAGTTGCCCGGTCATGGGCGGTAACCGCCGCATCTGGGCGTTCGACCTGGACCAGCGCCGCCGACTCAGCGGTCAGCGATTGGTCTTCGATTTTGCTCCCGGTCGCGGCGGCGACGGCATGGCCGTCGATCAGGGAGGAATGCTCTACGTCGCTGCGGGGATTTTCCGGCCGCGCGGCCCGCACGAAACCACCGACGTCCCGCCGGGCATCTACCTCATCACTCCCGACGGCCAACTGCGCGGCCGTATTCCGATCGTGGAGGACGTGCTGACCAATGTGACGTTCGGCGGCGCCGACCTGCGCACGCTGTATATCACTGCCGGCAAGACGCTGTTTACGGTCCGCGTGGGGACGCCGGGATTCGTGGTGCACCGCCGCTGAAAGTCCGCCGTGCGTTACACGGGCGGCGACTGCTCGAGCACCCACTGGACCGCATGTTGCGTCAATTCGGTGCCGTTGGCGAGGCCGAGTTTGGTCTTGATGTGCTCCCGATACGTCTCCACGGTCTTGCGGCTCAAGTCCAGCCTGGCGGCGATCTGCTTGGTCCCCAGGCCGTGCCCGATCATCTCAAACACCTCGAGTTCACGATCGGACAGACGTTCGAGCGGAGAGCGCGACGACTCATCCGCGCCGCTGACGACCTGCGTCAGCAACCGGTCCGTCATCCGCTGACTCAGATACACCTGCCCGGCGAGCACGCGCCGAAATGCGGTGATGAACCGCTCGACGTCGTCGGATTTGCTGACGTATCCCAGCGCCCCCGCGCGCAATGCACGCTCGGCAAACAGCGATTCGTCGTGCATGGAAGTCACCAGCACCTTGACGTCGGGCCACTGCGCCTTGATGTCCTTCGTCAGTTCGAGGCCGTTTCCATCTCCGAGCGAGATATCGACGACGACCACGTCGGGACAGCGCGTACGGATTTTCTCCAGGGCTTCCTCGACCCCCGCCGCTTCATCGCAGGCGGACGTTTCCGCCATGTCCTTGATGATCTGCGCCAACCCCCGGCGCATGAAGGGATGATCGTCGACGATCAGGACCGAAGCCGTCGCCGTTGTCACAGTGGTCGTCACGTCATTTCCTCCGTCCGAGGCGGCAAGTGACCGCGGTGCCCCCCGCGGCCCCGGGCCTGATTTCCAGCTCGGCGCCGATGACCTGGGCCCGATAGCCCATGGTCCGCAGGCCGACCCCGCGCGACTGCCTGCGGCAGACCGGCGGGATTCCTGAACCATTATCGGCAATCGTCAGCGTCAGTGATCCGCCGTTGTCCTCGGCCAGCCCGAGTGTCAATCGCGTCGCGTGCGCGTGTGTGACGACGTTTGTGACGGCTTCCTGGGCGATGCGAAACAGATGTGTCGCGACAAGGTTGTCCTCCAGGTGCAACGTGGGATCGCAATTCACCACGACTTCGATCCGACATCTCTGTCGAGTCGCATCCGCCAATTCCTGCAGGGCTGCGCTGAGGCCGTGCGCGTCGACCTCGACCGGGAGCAGGCCCTTCGCGAGCCGCCGCGTCCCCTGTTTGGCGTGTTGAATCATCTGGGCCAGTTCGTGGACGGTCTCCGCGCCGGGGACT
>CAZWGW010000861.1:0-3393 GCA_964633565.1 uncultured Planctomycetaceae bacterium | reverse complement strand
GATGGAGACCCGCCGCCTCGCGGTCGGACTCATCGAGCCGGCTGCCGTCGTCAGCGTGATGCAGGTCATTGCCGAGGACTTTGCGGCGGGACAGCCGGCGACGCAACGACACATTGCCGACCGCACGCGTCTGCCCGAGCGCATCATCGGTTCGATTATTCAGGAACTGTGTGCCGTCAGCCTCCTGCACCGGCTGGAGCGCGAGCAGAGTGCCGTCTGCCTTGCGCTCCCGGCCGACCAGGTCACCGCCGACCGGCTGATGGACGTCGGCTTCCGCCTCGCCGACGGCGGCGGCGAGCGCTGGGTTTCGGCGTTTGCGGAACGCCTGCGGCAGCAGCAGCGGGAACTGGCGCGGCAGTTTACGCTATCGGCACTCGTCGCGGCGAAGTAGCCGACTCCAATCCGGCACAATCATCGTGGAACATTAGCCCGAAGCGCAAGCGAGGAAATTGGACGTCGACACAACTCCGTCCCTCGCTTACGCTTCGGGTTACGATTGTCGGCGCCCCGCGACAAAAGCGCAACATTAAGACTTGTGCTTCGGGCTGGTGTGCTGGTCCCGAGACAAGCGCACTACTCCAACCGCTCGTCCGGCGGTCGAAACGTGATGGCGACCGGCAGGATCAGTACCGCCATTACCGCGAACGTCCAACTGATGACCGATCGCGGATTCTCACCCGGCGCGTCCGGCGCCAGCGTGAAGAGCTTGCTGCACACGCCGTAGAATCCGGCGGCGAACAGAATGGCGATCCAGTTCGCCAGGTTCATCGTCCCGATCATCCGCCCTTTCCGGTCGGCCGGCGGACGGGCCTGCAGGAACACCTGCAGGGGCACCACGAAGATGCCCGCCGAGTAACCCAGTCCCAGCAGCAGCACCCCCGCCGGATACACGAGGACCGACGGTGGCATGGGAACCAGCGGCAACAGCGCCAGGCCGAGCAGCAGGGCGAACATCCCGTACGCGCCGTAATGCACGAGGTGGAAACTGATCTGTTCGTGTGACAACTTCCCGGCGACCACGCAGCCGACGGCAATGCCTACTCCGAGCAGTGCCGCCAGCACGCTGGTCACCAGGTCGTTGTACGCCATCTGCGTCTTGCCGAAATCATTGACGACCGGGATCAGCACGCCTCCCAGGAACCAGAACAGGCAGGAGATCAGCAGCACGCGCGTCAATACGCGGTCCGCTCGCAGCAGTTCCCACGTGCTGCCGTCCACCCCGAACGAGCGCGGGGTCAGCGGCAATCCCGGGCGGGCCACGGGGGTCGGCCTGACGTACAGCGACGTCAAAGTCCCCACAACAGCGATCGCCACGCAGCCGCCGCTCACAACCCACAGTCCGATCCCAACCTCGGCGAGGAGTTGTTTGGCCGCGCCGCAGACCGCCATCCCGAAGATGATCGCGAGAAATGTCGTCATCTGGATCATGCCGTTGGCCCTGGGCAGGTCGTGTTCGTGAAACAGTTCCGGCAGGATGCCGTACTTGGCCGGACCGAAGAACGCGCTCTGCGCCGCCATCAGAAACAGCACGGCAAACAGCGCGTACAGGAGCGGAGCGGAGTTGATCGGGGCGCTGAGAAACGCCGCCATGCCGGCGACCATCACGGCAATCTCGGCCACCTTGGCCCACACGACGATCGTCCGCTTGCTGGACCGATCAGAGAGCCACCCGGCGAACCCCGAGATCATCACGAACGGCAGGGCGAACATCGCCTGGGCCGTCATCTGGTACGGGTCCTTGTCGAGCTGCAGCAGGTTCTTGTAGTCGACGCACAGCAGCAGCACGAGTTGCTTGAAGACGTTGTCGTTGAACGCCCCCAGGAACTGGGTCGCGGTCATCCCCCAGAACGCGCGGTCGCGGTACAGCGTCGGTCGGCCGTTGCGGTCAATCGGTGCCTGTTCGGCGTTCGACATCGGTCAGCGTCCTTGCGGGGATTCGGCGGTAGCGTATCGCAACCTCCGGCATCGGGAAACGTCATCCCGGTTGGCATAGCCGCCTGCGGTTGATTCTGCCAAGATAACTCGCAGCGCATCGCCACTGAACATGTTCCCGAGATCGACAACACAACGTGGCGTCGGAATGAGCCGGACCCTGACACTCCTGGCGTGGTTACTGGCAGCACCCGCCCTGACCTGCGGCGGCGAT
This sequence comes from uncultured Planctomycetaceae bacterium, assembly GCA_964633565.1. Lineage (GTDB taxonomy): Bacteria > Planctomycetota > Planctomycetia > Planctomycetales > Planctomycetaceae > CAZWGW01. The sequence goes on along the minus strand of CAZWGW010000861.1, from coordinate 1,247 downwards.
CCGGAAGCAGTCGGCACGGGTGATCCCGGCCCGTCAGTCTCCCGCCTGGTCCTGCAGCTCGATGCGGAGGATTTCTCCGTTCGCGAGGGTGCAGTCCGCCGCCTGCTCGAACTGGGACCGGCAGCCATCCCGACCCTGGAGCAGACTGCCGGGAACGACAGTCCCGATGTGGCGCAGCGCGCCCTGGGATTGCTGGAACGGCTGTTCGTCGATGGTTGCCTGTCGACAGCGGATGAAGCAGAACGGGCGCTGGAGCGGCTGACGGCCTCCCCCACGGCGGGCGCCAGCCGCCGGGCCCTCGCCATCCTCGCCGGCCATCAGCGGCTGCGCGAGCAGCGGGCCGTGGCCGCAATCCGCGAACTCGGCGGCAAGGTCGAGTACGAAGAAATCGATCCTGGCCAGTTGGCGATGATGCAATGGGGGCCTTTCGGCGGGTTCGAGAACCGCATCTCGATCCCCGATTTCCCGTTCGCCAGGATCCACATCATGCTGCTCAAGGACTGGCGCGGCGGCGAAGCGGGGCTGCGGCACGTCGCGCGGCTGGAGTACAACTGGGGGGCATATCTGCCCGGGTGCGGCATCGACGTCACCAACATCCGTGGCAACGGCGTGCCGCTGGAATCCGTGCAGAAGCTGGCGGCCCGGCTCCCCGGTGTTCAGATACAGGAACGGGGCGCCAGTCTCGGCATTCGCTGCCAGCGGGCCGAGATGTGCATGATTGCAGGTGTGATGCCAAACGGCGCGGCGGAGCGGTCGGGCGTGCTTCCGGGCGACACCGTCGTCCGCTTCGACGGAGAGACGATCACGTCGTTTCCGGACCTCGTCGGACGACTGATGGACCGCCTGCCGGGAGAGGAGGTGGACATGCAGGTGGAACGGGGGGGCGACCTCATGAATCTGCGCGTGACTCTGGGTGGGTGGGAAGAATTGCAGACCGGGAGCGACAAGCCGCCGTCGCTGAGGTCGGAGCCGCCGCCCGAGCCGGGGGCCGACGCATTCCTGCCGCAGGACGTTGGGCCGGAACGCTGACATTGGGTGGGAAATTCCGCGCAGGCTAGAGTAGTGCGGCACGCAGATGGGACATTAATCGACCCCCTCACCCCGGCCCTCTCCCCCACGGATCGTCCGCGCGCAATCGCAATCGGCTTGTGGGGGAGAGGGAGATAATCGGCCCCAATTGCGCCGCAGCACACTAGCGTCGGACACTCCGCCAGACCTTCGCAGAGAGCGACTGCCTGATGTGTGCG
>CAZWGW010000860.1:0-3397 GCA_964633565.1 uncultured Planctomycetaceae bacterium | reverse complement strand
GAGGGCATTTCCTTCGCCCGAGACAGAACTCTGTCGCGGGTCTTTGAGTCTGCTTGAGTTTGACGCATGACGACCCGCAGCGGGGGAGGCCTGGGGTGGCGGTGGTCGCCACCCCTTCAATTGACGCCCCCCCTCCCCTCCGGCATCCTCTCCGGCGCTGGGCGTCCCCCTCGGGCGTGGGTGCTACCCACGAGTCCCTCCCATGGAGGACCGGCACGTCGACATCGAACAGGTTGAGCAGGCTTACGTCATCGCCATGCGCGAACACGGCGACCCGCGGAAATACTTCTGGGCCAAGCGCGGCGGCTGGACGACACGCATGTCCGGCGCGGCACGCTACTCCGACCGCATCGCCCGCGATTACGTCGTCGCCCATCACGACGAACTGATGACGGCTGCGAAAGGATGAATGAACCGCCCCGCAAACGATCCTCGCCGCTGCTGACGACGCTGTTCGTCGTCACGGCGTTGCCCGCGCACCACACCCCCAGCCGGAGTGCAATTACGCTCCCTCTCCCCCGCGCCCCCATTCCCCCGTGCTCCCACGCACTGCTTGGCCGCGCGCGTCGCCTGCTCATCGCCGGCCGCGCTTCAATCGTCGCGCTAGCCAGACCGCCACGCCCAGTCCCACGAACGCCCCGGCGACGCCGCCGACGCCGATCGGCAACATCGACGCCATGCTGGCCGGATCGGGCCGCGCGATCGCTGCGGCCAGTCCCGCTCCGACGCTGGAGCAGACGATGATCACCCCCATCAGCGACAGGCCGAACAGTCCCGTGCCGGCCGCCAGTTGGCCGCCCGTCACCGCGCCGAGCAGTCCGCCGATGCGAAGGCCGATGTAAGTGTCTCCGGTGATGGCGGTGTTGATCAATGCCCCGATGAGGGCCCCCACACTGCCGCAGCCAATGGCGCCGATCGCGCTGCGTACCAACAGCTTGCCCGCGGGAACCGGCGTCAATGACGGATCTGGCATGTGTTTGTCCTGCGTCTGCCGGGATTGTGGAACAGTTCGGACGTCGTCGGGAAGGCGCAACGGCGCTCCGAATATAACGTGGCAACGCGGCTGGCTCACCTGAATCGGGCAGCCCGCTGGGAATTCGGGAAGCAGTCATTGCGACGGTGTGGCTGGGGTGCGTGCTCACGTCACAATCCATCCAACGCCACTGCCAATGCACGAACAGCAAGCGTTGCCCCCGCGTCACACCCCCAGCCGAAGCGCAATCACGCTCCCTTTCCCCCGCGCCCCCTTTCCCCCGCGCGTGCGATGCGGGGCGCGGGCGAACGGGGGCGCGGGCGAACGGGGGCGCGGGGGAATGGGGGAGCGCTGTTGCGGGGACAGCAGGCGTGTGCTGAAATCCGCCCATGAGCGAGCCGGTCCGCAATCGATCGTCCCCGCTGGTGACGACGCTATTCATCGTCACGGTCCTGGCGATTGGATATCCGCTGAGCCTGGGACCGGCCATCGGGTGCTGTCAGCACGACTATCTGCCTGTCTCTGCCACTCCATTTCTTGAGGCGGTGTACTCGCCACTCGATTGGGCGTTGGACGAACATTGCGCGATGGGAGGCTGCCATGCGCCGGCCGCGCAACGTGCTCGTTGTCGTCGCGCTGACACTGCTCGCGCTCCCATTCGCTGTCAGCGCGGCTGGGTGGCTGGGGTGCGCGCTCGCGCCACGAACAATCCAAAGCGGCTGTCAAAGTCCGAGCCACAAGTGTTGCCCCCGCCCCACAGCCCCAGTCGAAGTGCAATCACGCCCCCTGACCGGTGCGCGAATTTCCAATCCATGCCCGCATTGGAGGTCGCAATATGAGTCCGCCGCAGCGCGCCTCGCTCCGTCTCGCCGTCCCTCCATCTCTCCGTCACCCCCAGACCTCCATACGCAGATACTCCCACGCAGTCACGTTGCGATCATTGCACATCCTGCTCCAGGTTGGTGCGATGTTGTTCGCAGCGCACAGCACCGCACTTGCGCTACGAGCGGACGAGCAAGAGCCGCGCCCCAACATCCTCCTCATCCTCGCCGACGACCTCGGCTTCTCCGACCTCGGCTGCTACGGCTCCGAAATCGCCACGCCCAACCTCGACCGCTTGGCGGCGAACGGCCTCCGCTTCACGCAGTTCTACAACGCCGCCCGCTGCTGCCCAACGCGGGCCGCGCTGCTCACCGGCCTCTATCCCCATCAGGCCGGCGTCGGACACATGCTCGGGAACTGGCGGCCGCCCGCATACTCCAGCGGCCTCAATGAGTCATGCGCCACGATCGCCGAACTGTTGCGGACTGGCGGCTATCGCGCGTATCACGTCGGCAAGTGGCACGCCGGCGGCCTGGGCCGCAATGACCCGCGCAACCACCCGATGAACCGCGGCTTCGAGCACGCGTACGGCTCCGGCGGCGGCGGGAACTATTTCGCCCTGAAGCCGCTCTATCGCGACCGCGACAACATCGAGCCCGGCGAAGGCTTCTACGCGACCGACGCCTTCAGCGCCGCGGCCGTGGAGTTCATCGAACGGCACGGTCGCGATCACGCCGCGACGCCCTACTTCCTCCATCTCTGTTACACCGCGCCGCACTTCCCGCTGCACGCCAGACCGGACGACATCGCGAAGTACCGCGGCAAATACCACGACGGCTGGGATGCGCTCCGTGCCAATCGCTACATGCGCCAGCAGGAACTGGGAATCATTGATCCCGCATGGGCCCTCTCGCCGCGCGACCCCGTGGCGCGGGCCTGGGACGACGTCCCCGACGCAGAACGCGACGAGTGGGACCTGCGGATGGCGGTCTACGCGGCGATGATCGACTGCATGGACCAGGGAATCGGCCGCGTGCTCGAGGCGGTCAAATCGATCGGCGTGGACGAGAACACGGTCGTCCTGTTCCTCTCGGACAACGGCGCCAGCGCCGAGTTCCTCGACTCCTGGCCGAATCCCGCGCGCGGGCACACGCCGGGGAGCGTCACGGGGACGCGCGAGTCGCATCGCTGCCTGGAGGTCGGCTGGGCGAATGCCGCCAACACGCCGTTCCGCGAACACAAGATGTGGGTCCACGAAGGGGGCGTCTCGTCGCCGCTGATCGTCGCCTGGCCGCGCGGCATCGCAGCCCGGGGCGAACTGACGCGCGCAGTCGGTCACGTGATTGACCTGCTGCCGACCTGCCTCGACCTGGCGGGAGTGAAATATCCGGAGACGCTCGACGGCCGCGCACTCCTGGCGCTTGAGGGGCAGAGCCTCGTCCCGATTTTCAAAGGCGAATCGTCCGGCCCGCGAACGCTGGCCTGGGAGCACGAGGGGAACCGCGCGATCCGCGTCGGGGACCGCAAGCTGGTCGCGACCTTTCGCGGCGAGTGGGAGTTGTACGATCTGGCGATCGACCGGACCGAATTGCACAACCTGGC
>CAZWGW010000859.1:0-3399 GCA_964633565.1 uncultured Planctomycetaceae bacterium | reverse complement strand
GCGGTCGAGGTCGGCCTTGATCGCCTGGAACCGCTCGGTCATCTGGTTGAAGTCGCCGGCCAGTTCGGCCATCTCGTCATCGGTCCGCAGTTTCAACCGGTAGTCAAAATCCCCGTCTGCGACGCGCCGTGCTCCCTGGTGCAGGTCGCGGATCGGACGAATGACCCACTTGTTGGCGCGGTGGACCAGTCCCAGCAACATCGCCGCCGCGGCGCAGCCCGCGCTGATGACAAAACCGAGGTGCCAGCGATAGTTGCTGCGGGCCTGGTCCAGGCGTCCGAGCAGTTCTACGGAAGGGTCGCGCAGGGGCTTGAGCAGCTCGAACAGTTCGCCCGTAATAACAAGGATCTCCTGTCGCTGTGCCGCGTAGGATTTCACGTCCCCGAGACGGGGCGTCGCCTGCTCGATCTGTGTCAGCTTTTTTTCGATGTTTCCAAACACTCCGCGATAGACGATGTCTTCGTTCAGGCGGCGGCCGGCGGTCAGGGGCATCCGCGCGAGTTTTTCCTGAAATTCGGCAACACGCCGTCGGACGTCTTTCAACGTGTCCAGCATCTGCTCGGCTTTCTTCTGCGCGAAAAACGCCTGACGCTCCTGCGGCAGGTCCTCGGACAGAGGGGTGACGAACTGCGCAATGGCGGCCGTCAACTCGCTCTTGTGCGGAGCGGATTCCAGTCCCAGTTCCAGTTCCCGGACCATGCCGCGATAGGCATAGATGCCCGAAATGCTGCTCCCCGCGAGCGTCATCAGCATCAGCAGAACCAGCCCCAGCCCGACCGCCATTTTCCGGCGGATCGATCGTTTGCGTCGCACGTGAGACCTCCCTGACGAATGGGGCGGGGAGTCTACCAGCGATGCGGGAAGCTGGACAAGATGAGTGCGCTGATGGATCAGTTCAACTCCAGCGCCTCTTCCCAGTGTTCCAGCAGTTCGGCCAGTCGCAGTTGTGCGGCATCGTAGTCGTCCTTGATGCGTTTGATGCGGTCGCCGTCCCGGAGGACGGCCGGGTCGGCCATGCCGGTCTGCAGGTCGGCGATCTGCGATTCCAGTCCGGCAATGTCCGCTTCGATCTCCTCGACTTTGCGGTACGGGAACTTCCGCCGGCGGCGTTCTGTGACGGACGTGCCGTTCGACCTGTCCACCGGTTTCACGCTCGGAGGCGACGAGTTTGACCTGGCGTCCGATCGGGACGGCGTCGACGTCGCCTGCAGGAAGTGCTGGTAATCGGAATAGTTCCCCTCGTACAGCCGGCAGCGCGGCGACTCCAGCACGAGCACCTTGGTCGCGACCTGGTCGAGGAAATAGCGGTCGTGGCTGACGAACAGCACGGTCCCCGCGAACTCGCGGAGCGACCGCTCCAGTGCGGCGGCCGACCAGAAGTCCAGGTGGTTTGTCGGCTCATCAAGGACGAGCACGTTCGGCGCCAGGGCCGCAAGTCGCGCGAGGGCGACTTTGGTCTTTTCGCCGCCGCTGAGTGCGCCGACGGTCTGCAGTGCGAGATCCCCCTTCACGCCGAAGCGGGCAAGGAGCGAGCGCATCTGGCCGGGGGTCATCTGAAATGTGTCGTCAGGTCGCACGGCTTCCACGGCCGATAATTCGGGACGGACGCTGGTGAGCTGCTGATCGAAATAGCCGATGTTAACGCCGGTACCGAGCCGGACTTCACCCGTATCGGGCTGCAGTTCACCGAGCAACACGCGCAGCAGCGTCGTCTTGCCGACGCCGTTGGGGCCGAAGATGCCGACGCGGTCGCCGCGGTCGACCTGCAAGGTGACATCGGAGAAGAGTGGTGCGGGGCGTGTTGTGGCATTGAAGCCTTTGCTCACTCCCTCGGCGCGCATGACCCAGTCTCCCGTGCGGGTCGGCCCAGGGAAGCTCATCGGGGGTTCCTCGAAGTCGGGAGGGATCTCGACCCGCTCCAGCCGTTCCAGCTTCTTTTCGCGGTCCTTGGCCTGCGCGCTCTTCTGGCCGTAGGCGTTGCGGCGGATGAAGTCTTCCGTCTTCGCGATGAACTCCTGCTGTTTCTCGAACGTGCGCCGCAGCACCTTGTGGCGCTCGTCGCGCTGCGTCCAGTAGGCGGAGAAGTTTCCCGTGTAGTCGGTGACGCCGGCGCGCCAGATCTCCAGCGTGCGATTGGTGACCCGGTTCAGGAAGTAGCGGTCGTGGCTGACGACGATCAGCGCCTGTTCGGACCGGGTGAGGAAGTCCTCGAGCCATTCGGTGGCGGCGATGTCGAGATGGTTCGTCGGCTCGTCCAGCAGCATGACGCCTGGAGCGGCGAGCAACAGCCGGGCGAGCAGCACGCGGTTCTGCTGGCCGCCGCTGAACGTGACGAGCGGCCGGTGGTAATCCGCCGGATCGAAGCCGAGTCCGTGCAGGACTTCGTCGACGCGGTGATCGATGTGGTAGGCATCGAGCCGGCCGAGTTCGGAGTGCAGCGCGTCGTACTGCTTCTGGAGCCGCGCGAGTTCGCGAGGCTCGGTCGTGCCGGCAATGCGCTCCGCAAGGTCGTGGGCCTGCTCCTGCAACTGGTAAAGGTGTCCCAGCCCCGACTTCGCCTCGTCGAGGAGTGTGCGCGCGGGGTCGAACTGCTTCTCCTGTTCGAGCAGCGCGACGGTCGCGGAACCCGGCCGCTCGACGACGCCGACATCCGGCTCGTCGAGACCGGCGAGAATCTTGAGCAGTGTGGTCTTGCCGCAGCCGTTGGGGCCGACGAGTCCGATTTTTTCGCCGGCGCGGACCTCGAACGAGACGCCGCGGAAGACCGGCTCGGCATCGAACTGTCGGGCGAGGTCGCGGGCGGCGAGGAGGAGCATCGGAACGGGGTGAAGCGCGGAGCGGGATTGCGGTCAGGGGGTATGCGATGAGGGATGAGAGATGGGTGAACAGGGATGACGCAGCCAATACGTCTCAGTCTCTCTGCGGTGCTCCCTGATCACTCATCCCTTCATCGCCTTTCGCTCGGAATGTTATGGGACATCGACTGCGGCGTACAACATGCGGCGTCCCTTGCGGGGCGGGGTGGGCACCGATAGGCTGGCGGTTTGTTATCGAGATCGAACCAGGTATGCCATGACGACGCAACCCAAGACGGTGATTCATGTTGGGCACAGCCCGGACCCGGACGACGCGTTCATGTTCCACGCGCTCGCTAACGGCAAGATCGACACCGGTCGGTACGAGTTCACGCATGAATTGCAGGATATCGAGACGCTCAACCGGCGGGCGCTCAACGCCGAACTGGAACTGACGGCCGTGAGTCTGCACGGCTACGCCTATTTGACGAATAGGTATGCGCTGTGCGCGTGCGGCGCGAGCATGGGGGACAACTACGGGCCAATGATCGTGAGCCGGGAGCCGTTCGGGATCGACGACCTGAAGGGGAAGACGATCGCTGTC
>CAZWGW010000858.1:0-3401 GCA_964633565.1 uncultured Planctomycetaceae bacterium | reverse complement strand
GGTCGACTGCGGGTCGGCGTGCGACGTGTGCCTGTCGGAGCTGGACCTCGTGGCCGATCCGCTCGTTGTCGGGCAGAAGATCCTCTCCTCGGTGTACCGTCAGGGGGAGCGGTTCGGCGCGGACTACACCGCCAAAGTGCTCACCGGATCGAAAGATGAGCGAATTGCGAAGTACAGTCACGACAATCTCTCGACGTACGGGCTGCTGTCGGACGCGGGACAGCCCGCAGTCATGCAATGGATCGGCCAACTCGTCGGCCAGGGGTTTCTGCAGCGGGAGGGGGACTACAACACGCTCAGAATCACGACGGAAGGCTGGCGACTGCTGAAGGGTGAGGTCGCCCCGAAACTGCTGCGGCCCAAACGGCGGACAAAGAAGACGAAGGAACAGCGGGCCCGGCAGCAGCACGACGCCGATTCGTGGGACGGCGTCGATCGGGGGCTGTTCGAGGAACTGCGCAAGTTGCGACTGCGGACCGCGACCGACCGCGGACTGCCGCCGTACATGATCTTCGATGACGCGGCGCTGCGCGACATGGCGCGGCGGCGGCCGACGTCGGTGGCCGGCTTTCGGGAGGTGTACGGCGTTGGCGCGCGGAAGTGTGCGGACTTCGGCCAGGCCTTTGTCGCGGCCATCGACGCGTACTGTCGCCACCACAACGTGCCGGCCGATGCGATTCCCGCACCGCCGCCGACCGCCGCAGACGACGTCAGGGAGCGGGCGTCGACCGCCAGTGAAAAAACGGCGTTTGCGCTGTTCGAGCAGGGGCTGAGCGTCGACGACGCCGCGCAACAGCTTGAGCGGGCGCGGTCCACGACGCTGGGCTATCTCATCCAGTACATCCGCGATCACGCGGTGAGTGATCCCGGGCCGTGGGTCGAGCCGGGTGTACGCGCGCGGATCGAAGCAGCACTGGACGAATTGCAGACGGAGCGATTAAAACCGATTTTCGAGCACCTCGGACGCGAAGTGGACTTCGACTCGATCCGGATTGTGCTGACGTGTCTGCGGAATCGGCTGGGAGCAGGTCGGAAGCGGCACGCCGCGCCACAAGGGCCAGGAACACCGCATGACCCGCCGTGAGGCTTGGGGCCGGACGACCACCGGGACCGTTAAAGCGTTTCGTTCCCGTCCGCCTGCAGGTCGTTCATCTGCCGGACGATGGTCTCGAGCTCTGCGAGCAGCCGCTCCCGTTCGGTCCTTGTCGTTGCGGCGTGCAGTTCGCGCTGGACCTGCTCGGCCGCGACCCACAGCGAGTCGGCCGTGACGGCGGCTGATGGCGCGGACGATCGCCGCACGGAGCCCTGTTCAATCGGGGAATTCCGGCGCGGTGCACCCGCGGCTGACACACCCAGGTTGATCTCGGGAACTTCGCCGGGCTTGCCGCGCGTATGCCAGGCGACAAGTCCCGCCAGCAGCACGCTGGAAACAACCGCAGCAGCCAGGACCGGGTTTCTCACGGTGCAACCCTCCCACGGACTGAGTTCTGGGCCCTCATCGGCAAACGTACCTCACGATTCCGCGTCGGGAGGGACTGAAACTCTGGTCGCACGCGAATTGGGCCTGAAAGGGCAGCAGGGAACTGTGGGGCGGCCACAACACGCTCCCCGCCGGGTCACCGCTGGCGGGACGCTTCACGACTACGCGGCGCCCTCGGCGATCAGCGCCATGCCCGCCCTTGGCTCGCGTTGACACTGTTCATAGTGGCCCCGAATCAGAGGGAATTGCTCGGGAGCAGTGATCAACAGCGGTTCCAGCCCCCAGGCCCGCAGGATCGGTTCGGTGAATTCCAGCGCCGTGTCCTGAACCGAACCGCGCCGCAGGTAATTGCGGTAACCGATCAACGCGTAGAGCGGCAGTCGGAAATCATGGATCGCGTTCCGCAGTGAGTCCCCCGACTCGAACAGGCCGGTGCACTGCATCAGGACCAGGGGGCGAGCGCCCCCGAGATAGAGTCCGGCGGCAACTCCCCACGCTTCCCCTTCCCGGCAGACGGAGACGAGGCGGATGTCGGGCGTCTCGCGCAACGCATCGAACCAGGGTCCAAACGTCGAATCGGGGACACCGACGACGTGCGTGACGCCCATCGCCTGCAGCAACTCGACGAGCTGGCCGGCCGGCACCATGACCCGCTCCCTTCGTCAGCGGGGCGCCGGCCTGGGGACGAACGGGAACACGAATACGAAGATGCGCCCGGCTTCGTCGGTTTTCACTTCGCGAGTCAATCGGGCCTGCCCCGCGACGGAGCGAATCAGCATGGCCCAGGCCGTTTTCTTCTGCGGGAAGTTGACCCGGGCCGTGCGCGGGTCGATCTCCCGCGCAGCGCATTGCTCATAGTCGATGATGATCGGTGTCTGCGAGGCCTGCTCGGCCGCATCGAGGACGTCCTGCAGGGGGAGATTCTCGAAGCCCGCTGTAATCAGATTGAACAGTTGCGGCGCCTGTTCGTTGAGGGGCGGTTTGGCCTCGAGTTCCCAGCCGATGGGCCAGGCGTGGCTCATGTCCTGGAGCGGCTCGACGGCCAGTTCCAGCGTGGCCTGAGGGGTGCGCTGTGGTCGGAAACCGAGGCCGTAGTCGGCCAGCACAATGGCCAGCCCCGTTCCACTGCTGAAGCCGCGCACTTCCTGACGCAACGGACGTCCTCCGGCGTTCTGCAGCCATGCCTCGGCGGACGCCTGCAGCCGCACCGGGTACCTCGCCGGCAACCCGAGTTTCTGCAGGGCCGCTCGCAGTTCCTGCTCCTCGACGTCGGCGGCGATCGGCGCGCCAAGGTCCTTGAACAGCGAGTCGAAATCCTCCTGATTCAGTCCCCAGAGCGGCTTGCCGACAGGGGAGCCTTGCGCTCCGTATGTCTTGAGTTCGTTGATCCATTCCGTGAGAGCGGCCGCGTCAGACAGCTTGAATGATTTGCCCGGGAACTTGAGGGTCCCGTTCAGGTCCATCTCGCCGACCGCCTTCACCAGCCGATACGAACCGCGAACGCGTTCCGTGACAGCCGGTTTGTCATCGAGGATTGCCTGGCGGAACTGCACCGTGACGCCCAGCTTTTCGAAGACCGGACCCCATGTCTGGGCGTTGAGGCTGGTGTCGAGCTTGGGCAGCAGCACCTCGACATCGACCAGCGTGCGCAGCTCCGTCTGCCGGTCGTCCTGTGCCGCGGCATCGGTCGAAAGAAACAGGCCCGACGTGAAAACGCCGAGTAGCATAACAGACCTGGACACCATGGCATGAACTCCGGCGTGCGGGATGGCAGGCCGTATCGTATGCCGTGTTCGGGATTTGCAACAAGATGAATCCGCCCGGATCGAACGCCGCCGTCTGCCGTCACAGGCTGTTCAGAAACCGCACCAGCGCCTGGCGGTCCTCATCCGGCAGCCCTTCCCGAAGTTGATGTCCGAAT
>CAZWGW010000857.1:0-3405 GCA_964633565.1 uncultured Planctomycetaceae bacterium | reverse complement strand
ATGGAGGAGCGGCTTCAAGTCCGCCGCGCTGTCGAAGTAGCCTGTGTCCATCCAGAACGCGATGTTCGAGATGAACCCAGCCGTTGCTGCCGTCAGCCTGCCCAGCTCTGCAAGCTCGGTAGGCGTCAGCAGCACCATCCCAAGCAGAAGTGTCGTCAGGAGGACAACGAAGAGTGCTGGGAGAATTCGTTTGGTCCGCCGGACGTAGAACGACGCCAAGGAGAACCGCCCGCGATCAATGTCCTTTGCGATCAGTCCAGTGATCAGGTAGCCGGAGATCACGAAGAACACATCGACGCCAACAAAACCGCCGGGCGCAGCCATTGGCACGCTGTGATAAGCCACAACGGCAAGCACTCGGGCCGATAGCCGTGGCTCGTGGCACCCTGCATTGACGGCGACTCCTCTCGCACGTCGTTGCTCTTGATACCGTCTGTCGCAGTCATGGAAGGCTGGCTTGGAGCCGTCAGTACGACCGCATCGGCGACAGAACGAGCCCATTCTGGGCCGGACACTGTCGCCGACTTGGCCGTTGCGTCTGATTGGCCGCTAACTGATTTGAGAAGGGTCAGAAGATCGTGTAAATGAATGGAGCCAGCGCCGAGCCCTGGGCGAATACCAGGAGGGAACCGACGATCACCATCACGAGGATCACTGGAAGCAGCCACCACTTCTTCCGCTCACGCATGAAGCCCCACAGTTCACCCATCAAACCCATTGCTACCTCCCAAATGTCTTCCCGGACATATTGACGTGATTCTTACTTCCGAAGGACGAACTGGTCGCAGATGAGAACGTCGAGACCAGTGCCGTAGAACACGCGTACGGCATCGCGCGGGCTGCACACGATCGGCTCGTGAAACCCGTTGAATGAAGTGTTGACGAGAAACGGCAGGCCGGTGGCGTCACCGAACGCCGCGAGCAGACGCCGGAATCGCGGCCGGCCGCCATCCGCCGCTACCGTGTGCACGCGAAGAGCCGCTCCCTCCACAGGGAGGACTCGTAACCGTGCCGCATCACGGGCCCGGTAGTCGTACTGCATGAGCGGAGCGGAATCAGGCCCCTCGAAATGATCGGCGACCGACTCCTCGAGCCCGCTCAGCGCGTATCCGCGCCACGGTTCTCTCCGTTTGAGGAACCGATTGAGGTTGTCGAGGACATAGGGAGCCATCGGGTTGGCCAGGATGCAGCGGGCCCCGAGGGCACGCTGGCCCCACTCCATGGGCCCGTCAAACCAGCCGACCAGGTAACCCCGCTGCAGCGCCGTCACGGCTTCGCCAATCAGGTGATCTTCGGTTTGCCAGTCGTACTGCAATTTGCAGTTGTCGAGCGTCTGCTTGATCTCTTCAGAGGTGTAGGCGGGACCGAGAAACGGTGACGCCCCCAAGGGTCCCATCCCGGCCCCGTGGCATGCCGCGCCAACCGCGAGCCCGCTGTTGCCAGGATCGACCGGGATGGAAACCCCGGTGAACACGCCGGACTTCTTGACGATCGTGTTGATCGAGGAATGATGGAACAGGCTGCCACCGAGGCACAGATCCGACGTCCGGAGTCTGCTGCCGATGTCACGCAGGCACTCGACCAGAAGCTCTCCTAATCGTTCCTGGAGCGCGGATGCAATTTCGGCCTGCACCGGACTGCCGCGTTCGGATCCTCGCAGCAAGTCTTCGAGAGTTGACTCGAACGAGGGGCTGATCTGCAGGTTGGAGTCGACCAGTGAGAGCAAACCATCGACCTTGGAGATCCGCCGTCCTGGTCCCAGTCGCGCCAACGCTTCGAACTGTTGATCGCCGCGCGCCGTAGTGAATCCGAACGCGCGTGCGAACCGAGAGTACGCCTCGGCAAACCCAGCAGCAGCCGCCGGCCAATCGACCGGGACGACGGTCGATCCACTGCCTTTGAACACCCGCATCCCGGGCACGTCGTGGTCGCAGACTACGATCGCCGCCGATTCGAACTTCGAAGTCAGGTAACTGGTGCACGCGTGCGCGAAGTCATGCTCGATGTGCTCATCAACGGGCGCGGCCGTCCGATCCCAATCGATGGTCGCTCTGACACGGCGCGAGATATCGCGCCGGGTGCGGCCCAGTCTCTCCAGCATCAGGTCTATCGCTTCGTCCGGCATGCCGGTATCGTTGGTGCCGGCGGCCCTGCTGCGCGTAACCCGCTCCTGCGACAGCACGCCTACGAGACGCCCCTGATCAGCGAACGCTGCGGCGCCATGACGGCGGCCCGCGGTGATTCCGGCAATCATGCCGTCACCCTCCTCGACAGGCGCGGATCTCGACAGCTCACTGATGTACCCGCGAATTGGTATCGATCACTGCCAGGAGATCGCCCGCCAGGCGGGCTTCCAGAGTGTCTGGCTTCAAGTCGATCTGTTTCTGCAAGTGCCGAACTCCTTCGTCCTTCCGATCCAGCTTCAGCAGCACGACTCCCAGGTGGTAGTGGATGCAGTAGATCTCCGGCTTGCCGGCCAGCGCCTGCTGCAGTGGCTCCAGTGCCTCGGCGGCTCTTCCGGCACGAAAGAGCGACCAGCCATAGGTGTCCAGCGTGTCCGGATCATCCGGGCGCAGAATGAGCGAGCGCTCAGCTAACTTCACCGCCATCTCCGGGTCGCCGTCGCCCGACTCGGCAATGGCCCACGCGGCGGCGTTGTAGACCTCAGGATTGCTGGGATTGACCTCAATGGCCTTCAGGTAGTGGGCAACCGCGTCGTGTCTTCGCCCCTCGCGCTCCGCCAGCAGTCCCGAGTTGTAGTCACGTGTGCGGACATGCGAGTCGAAGGCAACTGCTGTGCCCGCTGTCACACCGACGAGCGCGAGCACAGCGGAAGCGCCCCGACGGCTCGCCGGTATCATTGCCGCCGTGGCCACGGTGATCCCGGAAGCCCCGGCGGCGATGTCAGCCCATTCGACATTCCGATCGACTCGAGTGGTCTGCTGAAGCTCGTCGAAACCTGCCGCCGCCAATGCCAGACTCACGACCAGCAGCGTCCGGTTGCGGCGCGACAGGGACGTCTTGCCAAGCGCGACAAACAGCACGATGCTCAGCACGAACGACTGGGCAAAATGCAGGACCTTGTCGATGCCAGGCGCACGAAGCGTCAATTCGTACAAGGGTGCCGCGCCGAAGTTCTCCGCGAGCAACAGCGCGACAATGGCCAGCACGGCGCCAGCGACGACGGCTGTCGGAGCCAGGCCCTTCTTCACGCCAGTGAACCCGCTTTCTGCGTTCGCGGATCGACATGGCGGATCTCGCCAGCAGCCGCCCCGAGATGACGCAGCCGCTCCAGCACTGCCAGGCCGCGGCCGCGGATGGTCGGGGCGTACAGCGACAGCACCACTCGTCGCCGCACAGTCGTCGTCCACTGTGTTTCCCACTGTTACGGTTCGCCGGGAAAAT
>CAZWGW010000856.1:0-3411 GCA_964633565.1 uncultured Planctomycetaceae bacterium | reverse complement strand
CTACATGAGCGCCGTGCAACTCATGACGCAGCGCGGCGGCTGGCCGATGTCGGTGTTCCTCACCCCCGACGGCCAGCCGTTCTACGGCGGCACCTACTGGCCGCCCACCTCGCGGATGGGCATGCCCGGCTTCCGCGACGTCCTCCTCAAGCTGCATGAATACTGGACGCAGCATCGGGGCGAAGTGCAGACAAGCGCCGCCTCGCTCGCCGAGGCCGTCGGCCGCATCGCAGCGCCGGAGTTTGAACAGACTGAACTGCGCGAGGACATGCTCCGCAGTGCGATGCACGAGCTGCTGACCTCGGCCGACCGCCGGCACGGGGGCTTCGGCGGCGCGCCCAAGTTCCCGCACCCGATGGACATCCGGGTGCTCCTGCGCTGCTGGCAGCGGTTCGGCGAAGAGGACGCGCTCCACGTCGCGCGGCTGACGCTCGACAAGATGGCCATGGGCGGGATCTACGACCATCTCGGCGGCGGCTTCCACCGCTATTCAACTGATGCCCGCTGGCTGGTGCAGCACTTCGAGAAGATGCTGTACGACAATGCGCTGCTCATCCCGGTTTACCTGGAATTGTTCCAGTGCACCCAGGATTGGTCATGCCTCATGGTCATCAGACAGACGCTGGAGTACGTACTCCGCGAAATGACCTCGCCGAACGGCGGCTTCTACAGCACGCAGGACGCCGACAGTGAAGGGGAAGAGGGCAAGTTCTTCGTCTGGTCCGAAGACGAGGTCGTCGCACTCCTCGGCCCTGACGATGCACGGATCTTCTGTTACTGCTACGACGTGACGGGGGGCGGCAACTGGGAGGGCCATAACATCCTGAACCGTCCAAAGAACGACCAGCAGGCCGCAGCCATGCTCGTCGTCAACGGCGGAGTTCTGACAGACACGCTGAAGCGTTGCCGGAAAAGGTTGTTCGAAGCGCGGTCTCACCGTGTTGCGCCGGGGCGAGACGAGAAGGTTCTTGTCGCCTGGAATGGTCTGATGATTTCGGCAATTGCCCAGGCAGTTGTCGGACGCAGCGGAATGCATCGGCCGGACGGGTCCCCCACCGTATGGGCGCAGGCTCTCGCCGCCGCCGAATCCGCCGCCTCGGTCATCCTGACGACCATGCGCGATGCCGACGGTCGCCTGTTGCACAGCTTCAAGGACGGCCGCGCGCAGATCAACGCCTTCCTGGACGACTACGCCTGTTTCATCGACGGGCTCGTGGAACTGTACCAGGCCACGTTCGATTCCCGCTGGCTGACGGCGGCCGTGGAACTGGCCGACCAGATGATCGCCCGCTTTGCCGACCCCGAACACGGGGGCTTCTTTTACACGCCATCCGATCACGAGCAACTCATCGCCCGCAGCAAGGACACGCAGGACAACGCCACCCCCTCCGGGAACGGCATGGCCGCCACGGCGCTGCTCAAGCTCGGTCGGCTGACGGGACGCACGGACCTCGAAGAACAGGGGTACCGCACGCTGCAGTCGCTCTCCGGCCTGCTGGCCGAACACCCGCGCACCGCCGCCCAGGCGTTGATCGCGCTCGACTTCCATCTCGGTCCCGCACACGAGATCGTCCTCGTCGACGGCAGCGATCCGCATGAAACGGACGCGGCGCTCGCGCAACTCAGCACCCGCTTTCTTCCCGGAACGGTCGTGGCGCGGCGACCTGCCGGCCTGGCCGATTCAGACCTTCCAGCGGTGCTGAAACCGCTGCTGGAGGGCCGGACGGCAACGTCGCCTGCGCTGACCGCGTACGTCTGCGACCATGGCGCCTGCAGGCTGCCGGTCTCCGGCGGCGAGGCGCTGCTGGGCATCCTCGCGTCAGGTTGAGCCCGCCGCTGCGTCGTCGCGCGAAGCCTCGCCCAACAGTCGGGCGATGTCCTCCACGTTGATGTGCGGCCGTTGCGTCGGCCGTTGCAGCAGCGTCGTCACGTCCGCGCTGTCCAGCGCCTCCCAGGCCGGCCCGTGAAACTGCAGGCTCCGTCCGAACCGCCAGTTCCGGCGGCGGTTGGGGGCCTCCATCAGCGCAAACAGCGTCGATCGGGGGGTGGCGTCCGCTCCGAGTTCATTCGTGGCTGGCATCGTCTGGTCCTGCGGGATGTCCGCTGTGAAAGCCTCTCCGGGGCCGTCAAGCGCGAACGGCTCGTGTGGATTTCACCCCGGCCATCGGGTCAAACGCAACCTCCGTGCGCGGAGATCAGCCGGCAGAGGAATTTGGCCATGCATGTCACGTGGGGCGGCCAATCGTGACGGTTGTACCGGAGGAATGGCTGCATTCCGCACGATTCAGCGGACATGCCGCCCGCGGCACGATGCAGCAGCCCGCTGAATCAATGGCGCTCCCCTTCCGCCGTTGTTTCGAACGATGCTCTCATGCAACATGCGCACTCGATCGTTGTTTCGCGGAAACGCATTACCTCCGTCCGCCACGGGGCCGCAACCGTTTCCGCAGGCACACGCCGGCGCGTACAATGGGCGCAAACCAAATTCGGAGTGAGCTTCCGAGTCCTCGATGATTCCCGACTTCCTCCGCATCAGCCCCCGCATCACGGCGTTCCCCGTCATCCACGGCAGCGGGGATTTCTCCGTCGAAGTGCGGCGGCTGATGCTCGCCGAACGGTTCGACTGCGTGGCCGTCCCGCTGCCACCCTCATTCCAGCCCGATACCGAACGGGCCATCGGCCACCTGCCCGGCATCAGCATCGTGCTGCAGGAGGAACTCCCCAACTATCAGGTCAGCGACTGGTCCCCCGAACGCGATTCGGCCGCGCCGGACGACGCCGAGCGCACGTATAGTTACGTCCCGATTGACCCCTGCCAGCCCGTCATCACGGCGCTGCGGATTGCGCAGCAGGAGCGGATCGCCCGGGCCTTTATCGACCTGGAGGTGGACCGCTTTCTGCCGCTGGGGGCCGCGCTCCCCGATCCCTACGCGCTGAAAAAGGTCTCCGTCGACAGGTTCGCCGCAGCCGTCCTGCCGACCATTCCGCGCCCTCCCGCCGGGCAACCGGAGCAGCGAACGCTTGTCATGGCCCGACGACTCCAGGAACTGGAGCGGCGATTCCAGTCGATCCTCTTCGTCTGCTCGCTCACCGACTGGCCCTGGGTGCGCGAAGCGTACGCCGAGCGGCGGGAGCCGTCCGCCGTCGACGCCCCTGTCGAAGACACCGGCCTGTACGGCGTCGCGCCCCACACCCTGTTGTTTCTGCTGGGCGAACTCCCGTACATCACCGGCCTTTACGAGCGGGCCCGCGCCGAACTGGACGACGACGAAAACCTCTCCGTCGACGGCGTCAAGGAGATGCTCCTCGCCACGCGCGAACGCTACCAGGCCGACCTCGGCTCCCGCGCCCGCCGCATCACGCCGCAGCTCCTGAGCACGTACCTCAAGTACGTCCGCAACCTGTCGCTCG
>CAZWGW010000855.1:0-3415 GCA_964633565.1 uncultured Planctomycetaceae bacterium | reverse complement strand
AAGACGCCGGAGTCCTCGGGTGAGACACCGTCCGGCGAGAACGCGAAGGCGGCGACAGACAGCGACTCGCAACAGGGCCCGGCTCCGTGACGGCTCAGGGAACGGACGGGCGATTCGTTGTCGAGCGCCAGTTTGAACGCAACGTGTTCTCTACAGGCACGTTGGATCGTGAATCTCCGCCCAGTGCGCCGGCCCACAACGCCTGATTCTGCGTGCGTCAGGACGACCACGTTTGCGAGAATCTGCGGCTTGGCCGGCAAAGTCGCACGGAATGCGTCACGCCTCTCCGATACCAGATACAGCCGTCCCTGCGCGCCGCAAGGCCGGCGGTCATTCTGAACAAGGATCGTCCGGCATTGGGCCGGCCGGAATTGCATCGGGAGAGGCTCGTCATGGATTCGACGCGAAGGGCATGTCTGGTGGTGGGCTGGACGATGTTTCTGGGAGGCGCCGTCCCGATTGTGGCGGCCGGCGAACCGGGGTCGCCCAAGGGGATCAACTGGCAACCCGACCTGCACACGGCCCACGGAATGGCCGTGAAGGAGCAGAAACCCATCCTGCTGGTCTTCGGCGCGGAGTGGTGCGGATTCTGCCAGAAACTGGAACAGACGACGCTGACGGAACCGGACCTGGTGAAGTACATCAACGACACGTTTGTCACCGTCCACCTCGACGCCGACAAAGACACGCGCGTCTGCGAAATCCTTGAGGTTTCATCGCTGCCGTGCACCGTGGTTCTCAGCGCCGACGCGGACCTGCTCGAGAAGTTCGTGGGTTATTGCGAGAAAGGGGACTTCTACAAGAAGCTGGCCGCCGCGAAGCAACTCCACGCGCGGCTTGCACGGGCCGGAGCGGTGGTTCAGCCGCGGTGACACAAGCCTTGCATTCGCTGTGCGCGACCGTTACTTTGCCGGGCTATGAACGCTGTGCCACTGCCAGAAAACGACGACGACGAGATCGAGTCGGTTGCGGAAGAACTGCTGGGCATTGACTTTTCGTCAGCAGATGAACTCTCCGGTCCGATCGACCTCGACGACGACGACCTGTTTGCCGATGACCTCGACACCGACCTCGAGGAATCGTCGCCTGCTGAGTCGGCCGCTGTCGAATTCGAAGAGCCGGCTGAGGTGACATCCCCGACGGCAACCGCATTCGACGACGACTTCGGCGGCGGTCTGGACGAAGGTCGCGAACCGGAGGCCGCGCCGCAGGCAAAATCCGACAGTTATTGGGACGCTCTGGAGGGATGGGACTGGGACGAAGGGGGCGGCCGGGCCGCAGCACGTGAGGAAGACGAGTCCGCCGAGGAATCCAACGCGGGGAAGCCCGCTGGCGAACGCGAGGAGCCGCGAGGGCCGCCGCCGAAGAAAAGCGACACGTTTCTGGAGGATGATGAGTTCGGCGCGGGCCTGTTGGAAGACGTTTCCCGGGGGCCGTCGCGAAGCGGGGGCGAGCGCCGGCCGCCGCCGGAACGGCGTCCCGAGCCGGAGCGGCAACGCCGGCCGGCAGGAGATGGGGAGCGCCGCGACCGGCGGGAAGGCGAGCGTCGACCGGACCGCGGTGGAAAACGGCGGACACGCGACGAAAGTCGCGAGGAGCGACGCGGGGGACGAGAGGCTCCCCCCGGACCCGCGGCGGCCGAGCCGCCGCCGAAACCCGAGGCGGCTCCCGCCGACGACTTCTCGGATTTCGGGGCCGATCTGGATGTTGGTCCCGCGACGAGGCCGACGGAGGAAGGAGCGCCGGAGCGGGAACCGCGGCGCGGTCGACGACGCCGCGGACGAGGACGTGGTCGTGGCCGCGAGGAGCAACCGCAGCCGGACGCAGCCCGCAGCCCGGAGGAGACGCGCGAGCCGGAGCGGGAAGGAGAGTTTGACTTCGAACGTGGAGAAGCTGAAGGGGAAGGGGAGACGTCGGCAGGAGAAGCCGATCTCGACGTCGTGCCGGTCCCGGTGGAGCCGGAGTCTCGCTATCAGGACGTTCCGACCTGGGCAGAGGCTATTTCGTATCTGGTCAACCCGAAGGCGAAGTCCGCACCACGGTCACGGGAAGGAGGCGGGGGTTCGGCCGAAGGGGAGTCGCGCGGCGGTTCGCGCCGTCAATCGAGCGAAGGCGAGCGGGGACGCCGGCGCGGCGGGTCACGGCGCGGAGGACGTGGCCGGGGACGGAGGCCGCCCTCTTCATCCGGCGGCGGCGAGTAACGGCTACAGCGGCAGACCGCTGTACAGCTTTGCGCGGAACTCCTGCCACTCCGCGTGCTGGCGCTCGTTGCCATTCGCCTGCACGAGTTCGCACGTCCATTCATCCATGCGGCGGAGTCGCTCGGACAGGACGACGACCATGTTGCAGGCAATTTTGTCGGCAGCAGACGGAGACGCCTGCCGGAGCCGGTCGAAGGCGTCGCGCATGAGCCGCATCGTGCTGACGTCGGACAACGCGCGGACGGACGCCGAGTGAGGCGCCGAATCCAGGAACGACATTTCGCCGAATACGCCGCCCGCCTCCAGCACCGCGAGCTGATTCGGCTTGCCGCCATGGGCGGCCTTCACGACCTCGCAGCGGCCGGACAGGAGGATCCACAGGCTGTGATAGGTCAGGCCCTCGGTGAGGATTTCTTCTCCCGCCCGAAAATCCTCGAACTGCATCAGATTGAACACCGCGTCGAGTTCCTCCTGGTTCATGTCCCGGAACAGGACGCAGCGCTCCAGGTGCCGGGCGGACGTCGAATAAGTGCTGTTTCGGCCGGACTGGCTGTCGGATGTGGCCGTTGGATTCTCAGCGGCAGTGTCGCGCAGGACTCGATTCATGGCGAGGCGTTGTTGTCCGGTTGAGCGTGTTCGTCGATCTCTCTCGAGGGGTCAGGTCCGGTTCACAGTCCTCCGAGCACCGTCGCGCGTCCGACGCGGCCGATGCCCAGGATGTACGCGGCGACGCGGAGCGGGACTTTCTTTTCTTCGGCGATGCCGAGGACTCGGTGAAAGCTGTCTCGCAGGATCTTGTCGAGCTCGGCGCGGACCCGCTCCAGCTCCCACTTGAAGTGCTGGCGATTCTGCACCCATTCAAAGTAACTGACGGTCACACCGCCGGCGTTGGCCAGGATGTCCGGGAGCACGAGGATTTCGCGGCGGGCGAAAATCTCGTCGGCTTCCGGCTCGGTGGGGCCGTTCGCTGCTTCAATGATATACCGCGCGCGGACGTGCGGGGCGTTGTCTTTCGTCAAAACGCCGCCCAGGGCGGCCGGGATCAGCACGTCGACCTCGCTCGCCAGCAGTTCCTCGTTGGTGATCGTCCGCGAGCCGGGGAACGCGCCGACGTGCCCCGTGGCCGTGTGGTGCTTGAGCAGCGCGGGGACGTCGAGTCCGTCGGGATTGTGGATGCCGCCGGCGACGTCCGAGACGGCCACGACTTTCGCCGC
>CAZWGW010000854.1:0-3423 GCA_964633565.1 uncultured Planctomycetaceae bacterium | reverse complement strand
CGTTCTGGCGCACAGCCACAACAACATCGGTAAATTTCTACAGGAACACGGGAACTTCCCGGAGGCGGAAGCCGCCTTTCGCCGGGCCGCGGACATCCAGGAGCAGCTTGTGGCGGACTTCCCCGAGGAGCCGGAGTACCGTCGGGACTTGGCCAAACACCAGATGAATCTGGGCAACCTGCTGAATGACGAGACAGCCTATCGCCGGGCACTGACCCTTCTGGAAAAGCTGGCCGCCGACTTCCCCACGGTGGTGGAGTACCGCGAGCTACTGGCCGCAGCTCACCACGATCGGGGCAGCTTGCTGGGACGGCTGGACCGGCCCGGGGAGGCGGAAGCGGCCTATCGCCTGGCGGTGGACATCAGAGAGAGGTTCGTCGCCGAGTTCCCGGCCGTGCCGGAATACCGGCAGGAACTGGCCAGGACCCACAACAACCTCGGCAACCTCCTGAAGAACCTGGGGACGCACGAGGAGGCCGACGCAGCGCTGCGCCGGGCACTGGAACTACAAGAGAAGCTGGCCCGCGACTTCCCCGACGTGCCACAGTATGCCGTAAACCTCGGCGCCAGTTATTGCAACGTCGGGCACCTGGTCCGCGACTCCGGAGAGCCGGAAGCGGCGTTGGCTTGGTTTCAAAAGGCGATTGCACGGCTGGAACCGCTGGTCACCCCGGAGCCGCTCCTGGTCGGCGCGCGGCAGTTCCTGCGCAACAGCCATTGGGGACGGGCCGTGACGCTCGACGCGCTCGGCCGCCACGCCGAGGCGACGCGCGATTGGGAACGCGCCCTGGAACTGGACGACGGCAGCGGGAGTGAAGCACTCCGCTCGGAGTTGGCCGAATCACGGCTGCGCATGTTCCAGATGGACAAGCACGCCGCCGGGTGCCTCGCGGCCGCTGCCGAGTACGAGTCGCTGCAACGAACCGACATCGAGGGGCTTTACAACGCCGCCTGCTACCGGGCTGTCTGTGCTGCGGTGATCCTCGAAGACCCGAAGACCCCGGCCGGCGACGCCGCCCGACTCGGCGGTGAGCAGGCCGACCTGGCGATGGACTGGCTTGAAAAAGCGGTCGCCGCCGGCCTGACGAACGTCCAATACCTCCAGCAGGGCAGCGATCTCGACCCACTGCGCGAGCGTGAGGATTTCAGGAAATTGCTGGCCGAACTGGAAGCCAGACAGAATCAAGCGGCAGACGCGGACATCTGACCTGTTCGAAAACGGACATCTGACCTGTTCGAAAAGAAGAAGCGGCCGGTGAGGCCCTGACCGTCAAGAAAGTTCCTCACCGGCCCGGCATCGCCCCGGCGCTCAGTCTGCGCGCCGGCCGCGCTGCCCTTTCATCCTACTGCAGACCGAGTGAAAGGAGCATTCCGATGAGACGATACACGCGTTTTCGATGGGCCGTCGCCCTGACGCTGGCGATCGCTCTGGCGCCCGGCGCCGCGTCCGCCCAGGAGGACGGCACGGTCACGATCAGCGGCTTGTTTAGCATGGACTATCTGTACGGGGAAACCGACCTGTACTACGTCGCCCCCGATCTCGTCGCGGCCTACGCCAACGGGCACGTACACACCTGGACGCTCACGCTCCACGGCACAACCCAGTCGCACTATACGAATGGCGCGTATTACGCCACGGTGATTCACGCGACGTCGTTTGACCTCGAGTTCGTCGGACCCGACGCGCCCATGCTCAACGGCTTCGTGAGCGATCGCCTCGCCGGAGGGAGCGTCTCTGTCTATCTGGAGAACACGTACTACGACAACGGCGGCGGCTTCGCGATCATGCACGTCTGGGTGGTGGGCGGCGGCCTCGGCGAGTACTTCTACACGGGCCAGGACACAGGATCTTTTACACTCTTCCCGACCGACGCGGACGGCTACCCCGTGGTGGGGCCCGAACCGTTCTCGATCGAGCCCGATTACACCGAGCTGGGCTACTCCGATATGTTCTCGGGCACCGGCGGCGCGATCGGGTCGCTGGCGGGCCTCGTGACCCTTGCGGGCAGCGTGGGCGAGCCCGATCCGGGAGAGCCCGTTGTTCTCGCGGTCGCGGACGCGTCCGTCGTGGAGGGGGACCGCGGCACGAGCAATGCGGCCGTGGCGGTGACCCTCTCGAGCGGGAGCAGCCAGGCGATCACGGTGAGCTACCGGACCGTCAACGGCACCGCGCTGGCGAAGTCGGACTATACCGCCACCAGCGGCACGTTGACGTTCCAGCCCGGCGAGATCAGCCGCACGATCTCCGTCTCGATCAAGGGGGACCGCAAGCGCGAACCGAACGAAACTTTCTCCGTGGAACTCTCGAATGCCGTGGGCGCGACCGTCACTGACGGGGTCGCCACGGCCACGATATTGAACGACGACTGACGCGCAGGTCAGGCTCCCGCCTGACGCAATCACCTTCACTCCGCGATCACCCTCGATTCCGTCAGGCGGGAGCTTGACCTGCGGAGCAACACTGCCGGCAGGGTCCTTACCGCGCGACCCGCACTGCGGGTACCCCGGCCCCCACCGGCACGGCATGGCCCCGGCGCCCGGTCCGCGCGCCGACTGCGATGTCTCCCGATCCCGACGCGGACCACTGGAGATACGACGATGACTATGAACACGCTGAAATCGAAACGAATGCTGGCCGGAGTTTTGGCCGCCTGTGCTTGTGGCGCAATTGCATTGAGCATCGCCCGGGCGACGCCCGGCCAGGGCGCGATCCCCGTCCTGATTGCGGGGCCGGTGCTGATGGATGACATCGACACCAAGAGCCGCACCGACACTCACGATGTCAAGATCAAGACCCAAGGGCTCTCGGACACCTACCTCGTGCACTTCACGATCGAACCGGGGGGACACACCGGCTGGCATTCGCATCCGGGACCGGTCTTCGTGATGATTACGGCCGGCACCATGACCCTCTACCAGGCTGACAATCCCGATAATCCGGCCGTGTACCCTGCCGGCACCGGTTTCGTCGAAGACGCCGGACGCGTCCACATCGCACGCAATGAAGGCGACGTCGATCTGGAGCTCGACGCATTCTTCCTTCTTCCCGAAGGCGCACCGCTGCGCATCGACGAACCGGCGCCAAACTGAGACGTCGCCGTTCGCGGTGGACCGCAGACAATGGTCGGCGGGGTCGGACACACCAGCCCCGCCGGCAATTGGTCTTCCAGCAGATCAACGACGACTTCGACGACGCCCGCATCTACGGGCGTCCAAGTCCGAGTTTGGCTGCACTTGGGCTGCAAAGCGACCCGGAGAACAGCAGTGGGTCAAGACCGGGATGGATTCGATTGGGGACCGGGGGGACAACCACCGCACCGCGCCGAATGGCGCCCCCTCCCGATTGAGGAAGCCGGCCAGCCACTAGCTGGTGCAGCAACTGGTCAAGCGGCTTGGCCTGGCGGAATCGATCAACCGCGCCTG
>CAZWGW010000853.1:0-3428 GCA_964633565.1 uncultured Planctomycetaceae bacterium | reverse complement strand
GATGCTCACCGCCGCGATCCTGCACGTGCAGTCGCAGCACGGCCTCGCCGAGTACAAACCGTACGAGGAGATCTCCAGAGGCGGCATCGTCCGCGATAAGAACAAGACCGTGACGATCATCGCCTCGCACGTGCACTACGAGACGGAGCGGCGGCATTACGCACACATCGACTGTCCCGGCCATGCCGATTACATCAAGAACATGATTACCGGCGCGGCCCAGATGGACGGCGCGGTGCTGCTCGTCTCGGCGGCCGAAGGCCCGCAGATGCAGACCCGCGAGCACGTGCTGCTCGCGCGGCAAGTCGGCGTGCCGTACCTCGTCGTGTTCCTCAACAAGTGCGACATCGCCGATCCCGAGCTGATCGAACTCGTCGAGCTGGAGCTGCGCGAGCTGCTCACGCGCTACGGCTATCCGGGCGACGAGGTGACGTTCATCCGCGGCTCGGCGCTGCTGGCGCGCGACAACCCAACCGATCCGGAGGCGACCCGCTGCATCGACCAACTGCTGGACGCACTGGACCGGGACATCCCCGACCCGGTGCGCGCGACCGACCGGCCGCTGCTCATGCCGATTGAGAACGTCTTCTCGATCGACGGTCGCGGCACGGTCGTCACCGGCCGGATCGAGCAGGGGGTCGTGCGGGCCGGCGATGCGGTCGAAATTATCGGCTTGGTCGACGAGCCGCGGCAGAGCATCTGCACGAGCGTGGAGACGTTCGGCCGCATCCTCGATCGCGGTGAGGCGGGCGACAACGTCGGCTGCCTGCTCCGCGGCATCGGCCGCGACGATGTGCAGCGCGGACAGGTCCTCGCCGCACCGAAGTCGCTCGCGCCACGGCGCGCGTTCGAGGCCGAGGTGTACGTGCTGAGCGGAAAGGAGGGCGGACGCAACCGGCCGTTTTTTGCCGGTTACACGCCGCAGTTCTTCTTCCGCACGGCGGACGTCAGCGGCGTCATCCAGCCGCTGGGTGATGCCGAGATGTGTCTCCCCGGCGAGGGGGTGCGGCTCGGCGTGCGGCTGATCCAGCCGGTGGCCTTTGACGCGGGGGCGCGGTTCGCCATCCGCGAAGGCGGCCGCACGATCGGCAGCGGCGTGGTGACGAAGGTTGTGGAGTGACGACGAACGCAGCCCGGCGGCGGTGCCGCCGGGCTGTTGTGCTACTGCGTACGGGCGGAAGCCATTCGCCTGTCGTTCTCACAGTAGATGTGATGAGGGGACCCGGGGATGAGGTGATGAGAGGAAGCGCAAAAGCTCCGTGTCTCCTCATCCCCTGATCGCCTCATCTCCTCATCATCCCCTTTGCGACAAGGTGCCCCTGACGGCAACTGAATGTCGTCTCATCGCTCCGGCGCCTTACGGACCCTCGGCTTCGGGTCCGGCACCCGGATCTCCGACTTCTCGATGGTCAGCCGCCAGCCGTCGAGTCCCGCCAGGTGGTCGCGCAACTCCGATTCGTCCGCCTCGACCAGCAGCATCCGCGACGACTGGTCGACGACGTGCAGTCCGGGCGTCGATTGAATCTGCGCGACGTCGGTCTCGGGGGGCTGACCCTTGCCGACAAATCTCAGGATCACGCGGGCCATGTCAACTCATTACCTCGGGAGCCCATGGCCTTCGAAGGCGGGACCGAAGCCCAGCTTTTTTGCTGCCGCAAAGAGGGCCTGAATGATGGCGTCCGACCGGTGCTGGTCGCGGGGCAGGTTCAGGACCTGCGGCTGCTGCGACAAGAGCCGCGCCGCCAGTCCCGTCACGGCGGGGCAGGCCATCGACGTGCCGCTCATCACAGCATACCCGCCGGGCACCGTCGAGACGACGCCGACGCCCGTGCCGGCAACATCGATCTCCGGACCGACGTTGGAAAATGCCGCCAGGAAGTTCTTCGAGTCGCTGCCGAACGGTTTGGCCACGTCCCCCTGTTCGGTCGACGCCGTGGGGAAAGTCCCCTTCCGGCCCATGGCCGAGACGGCGACGGCCCGCGCGTCGCTGGCCGGAAAGGAGACGGGGTTGCGCTCGTCGTTCCCGGCCGCGACGATCACGGCCACTCCCGCAGCCCGTGCGTCGGCAATGGCCGACGTGATCGCCTCGTCCGGATCGCCTCCGCCGAGGCTCATGTTGATCAGGTCGCACCCCGCCTGCACGGCACGGTCGATCGCCTTGGCAATCGAGTAGTTCGACGCGGTATCCTTCCCTTTTCCGAACACGCGGTAGCTCATCACCGTGGCGCCGGGCGCGACGCCGGTTCGTCCCGTCGGTTGTCGGCCACGGGCCGCGATAATGCCGGCGACGTGCGTGCCGTGCATGTCGCCGCTGTCGAAGAAGTCGGACGGCGCCTCGCCGACAACGGTGTTTTCCCCGCCGGCAATCTCCAGGTCGGCGTGCGGCCCGCTGCCGGTGTCGATGACGCCCACGGTAACCCCCTGGCCGTCCCCCGCCGCGCCGGCGCCGTAGAAGTGCGCCAGGCAGTCGGTAAACGGGAACGTGATCGGCTGCACCGCCAACGCCTGCCCGCTCTTGAGCGTTACGTTCTTCTTGAGCAGGCCCCAGAACCCGAGTTGCGGAAAGACGTACAGGCGCTGGACCTTCGCGGAGGCGCCCCCCAGTCGCAACCCGACGATCCCTTTCTTGCTGGTTGTCCCTTCGGTGCCGATGCCATTCGCGAAGTCGGTGAACGCGACGACGTGCGCGCCGGCCACCGGATTGCCGTTTTTCTGCGACTTGATCGTGATCTGGATCTTCGTGGCTGCCGTTCCTGCCGACTTTTTGGCCGCCTTCAACACACGCGGCGGGGTAACCCGCGCGGTGCGGTAAAACCGCAGCGGTACGAGCCGGGCGCCCGGCAATTGCCCCTTCAGTTTGACCGCGTCCTCCGGCGACAATTCCACCAGCTTGGCTTTGTCTTCATTGATCGAATCAATCACCCGCACAGAGGGGCGCGGGAGGCCGGCGGACACACCAAACGCCCGTGCGGAACGGGCCGGCGCGTCGGCAAGGGTCAGGAATGCGGCCTTCAACTCGCCAGTCGCCTGCAATCCGCGTGACGGGAGGAGCACATACTGTGTGGCGTCTGAACTTGTCTTCGCCATGACAAAGCCCTTTCGCGCTCTTGAATTCAGCCGAGAGTCCACTCAACCGCTGCATCATACCCCCCGCATGATCCCGGCGACAATTGTCAATTGCAGCACTGGACCTTTCTCGCACAGACCGCAGCCGCGTAGAATGACTGGTTCGCGGAATTGCCTTACCGACGGCACCGGGAAGTTCATTTGAGTTGCCGACGGCATCTCTACAGCGGAATGTGAAGAGCCATGAAGGGCTTCCCCGTCAAAACCGTCCTCGTCCTGATCGTCCTGACGGGCCTCGGCGCCGCGGCTGCCGGTCCGGCGCGCACCTATTGGGAAGAACGCAACCGGCCGCGATTCCGCAC
>CAZWGW010000852.1:486-3433 GCA_964633565.1 uncultured Planctomycetaceae bacterium | reverse complement strand
GATGCCGCAGGTGTTTTCCGATCCGCGGATCGCGGAACTCTACCGCTGGTCGCGCGGCGGAGTCCGCGCGCGCGATTTTGAGCTGCGGTTCCTCGAACGGCTGCGCGATCTGCTCAGTGCCGAGGGGGCGGCCGTCTGGTTCGACCCCGGCGGCGAGGCCCTCTTTCTGCGGCACAAGCGGAAGTTTCCCGCCTCCGACCTGCAGCGCGACATGGCGGACTGGCAGGCGCACGGGCGGCTCCTGCGCTGGGTCGCCGACAGGAACCAGCCCCGCCTCATCGAGCCGGGCTGGTCGCAGGACGACGTCGCGAATCCCACGGCCCACGAACTGCTCGTCGCCGAAGCGCGGGTCGCGGGCCCGCAGCGGATCATCCTGGAGGTCCTCCGCCAGACCGGTGCGACCGATGCGCCGCACAACACGGCCGGGGAACTGGAACTGATGGCCGCCGCCGCCCAGTTCGCGGCCGACCATGTCCGCGCCGAGCGGATCATCGAAGGCCGCCGGGCGCACGGCGTTGTCCGGCTGCAGCAGGAGTTCATGCAGCAACTGCATGCGTCGCTCGACCCGCGGCGCGTGGCGTTCGTCGCGGCCAACGACGGCGCGCGGGCGCTCGGCTGCGACCGCGTGACCGTGCTGCTCCGCAGGCGCCGCCAGGCGCGCGTCGCGGCCGTCTCCGGGCAGACGGAGCCGAACCGCCGCGCGAACGCCGTCGCCCTCATGGAGTCGTTCGCCAGCCGGGTCCTGACGAGCGGCGAAGCCGTCGTCAGCAGCGCCTCGGCCAGCAAGTGTCCGGCCGGCGTCGAGGGTTCGCTCAAGGCCTACACGACCGCGGCCGGTTGCGCCACGCTGTTCGCCGTCCCGCTGCCGGACGCCGACAAGACCCGCTTGCCGCTGGGTGTCGTCCTGATCGAACAGTTCGACGGGAAACTGCCGGCCGAATCGCTCGCCGAAGGGGTGCAGTTCGTGGCCGCCCAAACGGCGGTCGCCCTGCGGAATGCGACGGCGCACGATCAGATCCTGTTCCGGTCGTGGCGCGGCCGTCTCGGCCGGAGGCTGGCTGAATCCGTGCGATTGCGGCGGATCGTCGCACTGGTCGTCCTCGCCGCTGTCGGCGTGACGCTGTACCTCGTTCCCTGGCAGTTGCGAATGAAAGGGCAGGGGACGCTCCGCGCCGCGCAGCGGCGGGGCGTGTTCGCCGCCAGCTCCGGCACGGTGCGCCAGGTCCTGGTCAGGCACGGCGACCGCGTCGAGGCCGGGCAGACGCTCGTCGTCATGGAAAACCACGACCTGTCCGTGCAGCTCCAGCAGGCGGCCGAGCAACTCGCCGGCGCGCGCGAGCAGCTCAAGATCAAGGAAGCGGAACGCTCCGACCGGCAACTCCCCACACTGCGGCAGATTCAACTGGACGGCGAAATCGCCGAACTGACGGAACGCGAGTCGTTTCTGCGGCAGCAGCGGGCGTTGCTCGAAAAACGGATCGAGCAACTCACGCTGACCGCCCCGATCGACGGCGTCGTCGCCACGTGGAACCCGGACCAGCAGTTGGCCGGCCGCCCCGTCGTGGCCGGCAACCTCCTGATCCAGATCGTCGACCCGGACGGCCAATGGAAACTGGAATTGCAGGTGCCCGACGTCGACTCCGGCTACGTGCAGCGGGCCTGGGCCGAACGTGACCCGCGCGGCCGCGGGATTCCGGTCGATTACATCCTTGCCACGCACCCCGATAAACAGTACCGCGGGTGGCTCGTCGACGTGGCGCCGCGCGCCGAGAACGCCGGCAAGGAACCGGTCGTCTTCATGACGGTCGAGCCGGACCCGGCGGACCCGCCGCCGCCGCGCGACGGCGCGGACGTGCGCGGAAAGATCCACTGCGGCGAGCGGTCGCTGGGCTACGTACTGCTGCGCGAAGTGATCGAGTTTGTGCAATCGCGAGTGTTGTTCTGAGTCACATCAGCCCGACGCGCAAGCGAGGGAAGAGTTCTGGTTGGGAGTCCGTTCCCTCGCTTGCGCTGCGGGCTGATGTCGGTCCCTGTGGAATTGAACGTTCAGCCACCCACGTGTCTGCATCTCCTCCAACCCTGCCGAATGCGACCGCCGACGCGCGCCTGACGCGGCGGTTCCGCGTGCGCAGGGACCTGCGCATCGAACCGCAGTTGCACGGCGGTGAGCCCTGCTTCATCGTCAAGGACCCGGTGTCGCTCGCGTATTTCCGGTTTTCTCCGGCGCAATATGAGCTGCTGCAGCTCGTGGACGGCCGCACGCTGCCGGAGATCTGTGCCGCAGCCGAACGGAAACCGGGCGCCACGGCGCCGGATCGCGAAGCCATCGCCGGCATGTTGACACAACTGGTCGCCTCCGGGCTGATCGCCCACGACGGCACAGGGCAGGGGGCCGCCATCCACGAACGAGCCGACGTTCTCTCCAAGGGACGCCGCCGCGCCCTGCTGGGGAGCCTGCTCTATTTCAAACTCCCGGGGATCGATCCGGAGCCGATCCTGAAACGCATTCATCCATGGCTGAAGTGGATCTACTCCCCGCCCGCCGTCCTCGCTGCCGCCGGTCTGATGCTGTTTGCCGGAGGCTACACGCTCGTGCACCTCGACCAGTTCCTGGTCCGCATCCGCGAGGAATCGCTGGAGCAATTCCTGACGGTCAAGACGATCTTCTGGCTCTGGCTGGCGCTCGGACTGAGCAAGATCGTCCACGAGTTCGGCCACGGGCTGACGTGCAAACACTTCGGCGGCGAATGCCATGAAATGGGGGTGCTGTTCCTCGTCTTTTCCCCCTGCCTGTACTGCGACGCCACCGACGCCTGGACGATGCCCAGCAAATGGCACCGCATCGCCGTCAGCGCCGGCGGGATTTACGTGGAACTGGTGATCGCCTCTCTCGCCGCGCTCGTCTGGTGGCACACGAGCGCCGGCATCCTGCACAACATCTCGCTGG
>CAZWGW010000852.1:0-476 GCA_964633565.1 uncultured Planctomycetaceae bacterium | reverse complement strand
GAAGTCCACGATCCAGCAGAACGCGAAACCCCAGAAGCGCTTCGAAGGCTACTACATCCTGTCGGACCTTCTGGAGGTCCCCAACCTGCGGCTCAAGGCTCAGCAGGCGTTTCAATCGCTCATCGACCGCCGCGTGCTGGGACTGACGACGACGGGACCGGACCTCGCCGGACTGGGGGGACGCAAGTGGCCGTTCATCACCTACGCCGTCGCGTCGTGGCTGTACAAGTGGCTCCTGTGCATCGGCATCCTGTGGTTCTTCTACACGGTGCTCCAGCCCTACCGGCTCGGTTCGCTGAGCCTGATGCTGGCTGCGCTCGTCGCCGTCCAGATGCTGCTGGTCCCGGTCTGGAGGAACGCCCGGCGGTTATGGTCGGCCCGCCGCGCCCCCGGCGGCGTGCGCTGGGGCCGCGTGCTGCTGGCCGCGGGATGCCTCGCGGGGCTGGTGCTGGCGGCACTGTTCGTGCCGATTCCGC
>CAZWGW010000851.1:0-3434 GCA_964633565.1 uncultured Planctomycetaceae bacterium | reverse complement strand
TTGAAGGCGAAGCTGAACGCGGCGCAATCGAACCGGGAATACGAGATCATTCGCGGGCAGGTGGCGGCGGACACGGCGGCGCACGGCGTGCTCGAGGATGAGGCGCTGGAGCTGATGGAAAAGGTGGATCGCACGCAGTCCACGATCGGCGAATGCGAAGAGAAGCTGCGGCGCGCTGAAGAGGAGGCCCGGCGGTTCACGGCCGAGTTCGAAGGGGTCGTCGGCGGCCTGCAGGAACGGGCCGCGGCGCTGACCGCGCAGATCCGCCAGGCGGAGTCCGGTTTGACGGGCGAGGTCGCGGCGAAATATCGCCGACTGGTTGACGCCTATGGCGCGGGCGCGCTGGCGTCGGTCGAATCCGGCGTCTGCAGCAACTGCCAGATGCAGGTGACCCCCCAGTTCCGCGTGCTGCTCAATTCGGGCAAGGTGATGTTCTGCGGCAGTTGCGGCCGCCTGATGTATCTTCCGGCGAGCGCCGATTAGCGTGAGGCTCCCGCTCCCCGTACCACTCAGGGTTCCATCCAGTATTCCTGATCGCGGCGTGTGCCGTCGAACTGCGAATGGTACACGTGAGTCGCCACTTCGAATCGCAATCAATTCATGGAGAGGTGCATGTCGTCGTTTCGGCCGTGGATGATGCTTGTGGTCATCGGCAGTGCGATGTTCCCCGCGACGGTGCCTGCCGCGGATCGCACGAGTTCTCTCAGCGGACTGGTGTTCGTGAAGTATGATGCCGTGACTCGCACAACGTCGCTGCTCCGTTTGATCCGACCCGGGGAGTTTGAGCCGATCGTTTCAGACTCCGATCAGTTCCTGTTCGACGTTGCCGTGTCCCCGGACGGACAGCAGATTGCATGGGTTGCCTTCGATCGTCAGACGAGGACGGCAGCCGTCGAACGGTTGAGCCGCGATGGTACGAAGCGGATGATTGCGGTTGGCCCTTCTGGGCCGAAAACTTCGTTCCATTCCCTTTCGTGGACCCCCACCTCAGACGGATTCCTCTACAGTTGTCTGACGCGCTCCGATGCGGATTCGTCGGATCGCAAAACCGAGCTGCGCTTCTACGACGGCAACACGGAAACCTCCCGTGTACTCGTGAAGAACGCGTTCGACGGCTCGATCTCACCTGACGGTCAACGCGTCGTGTTTGTACGCCGACGAGAGAATGCCTCCAGCGACACCGATCTCATCCTTCGAGGTTTCGACGATTCGGGGACGGAGAGGATTGTCGCCGGTGGTGGAAAGGCAAGTCAACCCGCCTGGTCGCCCGATTCGAAATCCATTCTGTACTACGATCACGGCAACGGGTCAGCGTCCGGCAAACGAGGTTTCTGGCAGCTTGCACTGGATAGCCCGGAACCGCCTCGATTCGTCAAGTCCGTCACCGGTCACGCAGACATCGCTCCACGGTTTACATCTGATGGCCGATTGATCCTGTTCACTGCCGTCTATCTCATGAACCCCGTCCGTTCGACCATCATGTCATTCGACCCGGCGACGTCTGAGGAATTCGCAGTATCACCCGGCGCAGGGCAGTTTTTCCTGGGAGAACGCGGCGGCCTTGGGATTCCGATTCAGCGTATTGAATCGGTCGGCAACTGACGTGTCAGTCACCGTTCCGTCTGCCTGATTACTTCCTTTCCCATTCCGCACCCTCTTGGCTGGCGAAGCCGGCGGATACCCAACCGAATCAGCGGCTTGGTTCGGGGATGTGGCCCGAACTCGTTTGCGGCTGGAGTGGTCCGACGACCGCAGGTCGCGCCTCTCCGCATGATGCCGAATGACAGCATGGCTCCGGGGGGGCTGTTGTCTCGCGGCGACACGCCGGCGTCCCCGCTGGCCTGTCCATTTTTGCGTTGCACTTCGCTAGTCCATGGCGCACCATGAGTTACGCCTTCGCTCCGCCACGCTCAACACGACTCGCGCGTCATGGCCTGTGGTTTGCGTTTGCCGGCTGACGTATTGATGGCAGGGGACCTGCGTGATGCCTTCCTGCCGCACTCGACCACCAGCCGACCGGGACGCAATGGCGGAACGCAAGAACACGCACGGGCTGCGGCTCACTCGCCGCCGGGACGTAATGATCGTCGATATCGGCGACATGGAGATCTGGGACGGGGCCGACCTGTCGCTCATCCGGGACACGCTGAACCGGCTGATCCTCAAGCAGCGCCGCCGCTCAATCGGCATCCAGATGCGGGCGGTCAAATACGTGCCGAGCGGCTTCTTCGGGATGCTCTACGACTGGTTCGAGCAGGGGATCTCCGTGCGGCTGTTCTCGCCGCAGCCCCGCGTCGCCAACATGCTCTGGTTCCAGCGGTTCTTCGAGGCCGAAAGCAGGAACTGCCACGTGCTGCGTGAGAACCTCCACGCGTTCGTCGAAATCGACGAAGACAGCGAAGGACAGGACTCCAGCGGCTGGCTCCGTGAACACGAGCCGGAGCTCAGCGCAGTACACGCCTGAACGTCCAGGGGGGCTATCTGGCAGCGACGCGATCCAGCCATGCGCGCACCTGTTCGACCGTCACGCCGCCAATCTGCAGCAGCTTTCGCGGCGACGTCTCCCCCGTGTGGATGGTCATCTGCGAGGCGCGGATGTCGAATTCCGCCGCCAGGCAGGCGATGATCGCCGCGTTGGCCCGGCCCTTCTCGGCCGGCTGACTGACGGCGATCTTGAGCCGGCCGCCGTGCTCGCCGACGATCCGTTCCCGGCGCGCGCCCGGCTGCGCATGGACTGGAAGCAGGACGCCGTCGGGGGTGGCGCGGAGTTCGATCATGGGGCGCCCGTTACACCGTCGCCTCGGCCGGCGTCAGGCATTTGTCGACTTCGTTCGCGACGATCACACCGTAATTCACCGCCCCCAGCCAGCCGGACATGATGATGCCCACGGACCCGGCGTGAAACAGGCCGTGGACCTGCTCGGGCAGCGACTGCGAGACTTTGAGCCCTTCAAACTTGGTGCCGAAGGAAGCCCCCTGCAGGTGCCGCGTGTAGTGCTTGAACGTGCGCGGCGTCGAAGCTTCGACCCAGTCGACTCTCGACCGCACGTCCGGCACGTACTGATCGAGACAGTCGAGAGTGGCCTGGCACAACTGCTGCTTGTCGTGCTGATACTCCTCCTCCGAGAGTTCCGCCCAGTCGCGATAACTGGCGTTCGTGGATGAGACGATGAGCCAGCGGTCGCTGCCGGGGCGCGTTTCCGGATAGTAAAACGAAAACGTGCGGCTGGAGACTTTCTTGCTGAGCATCGCCTGGATGTCGAAGCCGCGATGCTCCGAATGGAACAGGAGGTCCCCGCAGTAGTCGAAACCGCAGCCGGGCCGCAGGGCGATGTAGACCTGGCAGCTCGAGTTGTTGAGCCGCACGGCCTGAGCCTCCGCGACGTAGTCCGGATCGAAATGTTCCGGGCCCACGAGCTGCAGGATCGTTGATT
>CAZWGW010000850.1:0-3437 GCA_964633565.1 uncultured Planctomycetaceae bacterium | reverse complement strand
AGACGCGGCCCGCAGTATTCGTGCAGCGGACCAACATTCCCGACTGGTCATCGGAAGGGATCCCATCCGATGCCGAGACCCTCGGTAAGTTCGATGTGTTCGTGATCGGGGACCTGGACAGCCGGTTCCTGGGTGAGGAACGGATGAACGTGCTCAAGGAACTCGTGAGCAACGGCAAGGGGCTGCTGATGCTGGGCGGGCAGCACAGTTTTGCCGGAGGAGGATACGGACAATCACCGCTGGCGGAGGTGCTCCCCGTGGAACTGGGGACGCAGCCGGAGCAAGTGAACGAGGAATTCCTGCTCAAACTGACGGCCGCGGGCCAGAGCCACCCGATCTTTGACCAGATCGGCGCGGCGCTTCAGGGCGAAGCGACCACCGGCGGACTGCAGGTCCCGCCGCTCCTTGGTTGTGTGCGACTCGACCGGCCCAAACCATCGGCGGAAGTCCTGGCCGTGCATCCCGAGCGCGGCAACGACCAGGGCCCGCTCACCGTGCTGGCGGTGCAGCGGTTCGGCGACGGGCGCGCGGCCGCATTTGCCGCGGACACGACCTATCGCTGGTTCCAGGTCCTGCAGAGCCTGGGGGAGGAGTCCCCCTACATCCGCTTCTGGGGGCAGATGATCCGCTGGCTGGCGGCGAAAGAAGAAACCGACTCCATGGAGCCCGGCCTGACGGTGAATACCGACAAGGGCTTCTATGAGCCGGGCGACGCCGCGCGCCTGGAGGCCGTGCTTGTCGGTCAGGACAGCCGCGGGGTGGACGACGCCGATCTGGAGGCGGTCGTCACGAGCGAGGCGGCCGGCTTCGAACCGGTCAACCTGGCGTTCACCCGTCAGGCCGATCGGCCCGGCGGTTACGTCCTCACGCTCCCCGTGCTGACGTCTGGCGTTTACACCGTGAAAGTGACAGCCAGATCCGGCGCCGACACGAACGAGACTCAGATTTCCCTGCAGGTCGGCAGTCCCAGCCGGGAGTTCGACCGTCTCGAACTCGACCAGACGACGCTGCACGGCATTGCCGACGCGACCGGAGGAAAGTATGTGCACGTGTCGCGCATGGCCGGACTGGTGGAAGAATTGCAGCGCCAGCAGGACGCCCGGCGCGTGCTGTCGGAGCATCGTCTGTATCACCCGCCGGCGTTCTGGCTGCTGTTTGTGGGCCTGGTGACGACCGAGTGGCTGCTGCGGAGGAAGTACCGACTGCGATGAAAGCATACCGCTATCTTGAACCGGCCGCGCTCGCGCGCCTCCGCAACCTGAAACTGGTTGCGCGGTCGGTCGTGGAGGGTTTCATCTCCGGGCTGCATTCCAGCCCGTTCAAGGGATTCAGTTCCGAGTTCGCCGAACACCGGGAATACGTGTCCGGAGACAACCTGCGGCACCTCGACTGGCGCGTGGTGGGGCGGACGAACCGCTACTACGTCAAGCAGTACGAGGAAGAGACGAATCTCACGGCGCACATCCTGCTCGACGTCAGCGGCTCGATGGGCTACTCCAGCGGCGGCCTGTCGAAGTTCGAATATGCCTGCCACCTGGCGGCCGTGCTGGCTTACCTGCTGGTGCGGCAGCGGGATTCCGTCGGGCTGGTGCTGTTTGATGAACGCGTGCGGTTGCGGATGCCGCCGCGGTCCGCTCCCCAGCACCTCAATGAACTGCTCAAACAGCTCGAGAACTGTCAGCCGGGCGCTCCGACACGCGTGGCCGGCGTGTTTCACGACCTGGCCGAGACGTTCAAGCGGCGGTGCCTGCTGATCATCATCAGCGACCTGTACGACGATCCCGAGGCCGTACTCCGTGCCCTGCATCACTTCCGCCACAAGAAGCACGAAGTGATCCTGTATCACGTCCTCGACAAGGCGGAACTGGAACTGAACCTCAAGGAAGCCTGCACGCTGGTCGACCTGGAGGACCAGTCGCGGCTGCCGGTCGAACCGAACGTCGTCCGCGAAGAGTATGTGGCTCTCGTGCGTGAATTCCTGGAGACGTACCGCGGGGCCTGCACTCGCAGCCGCGTGGACTACATCACCACCGACACCGAGGTCCCCTACGACCTGATGCTGGGGGCCTACCTCAACAAGCGCATGCGCCTGCGTTAAGGCACGCCATGACCATGCCGGTCGCCTTCATCGAATTCCTCACACCCCTCTTTCTCGCGGGGGGGACGGCGGTCGCCATTCCGTTCCTGATCCACCTGCTGGCGCGGCAGCGCGCGCCGGAGCATCCCTTCAGCACGCTCCGCTTCCTGCGGAAGAGCGTCGAGAAGACTGCCCGTCGGCGGCGGCTGCGGGACCTGTTCCTGTTGATCGTCCGCATGTCGGTTGTCGCGTTGCTGGCCGCGGCGCTGGCCCGCCCCCTCCTCACCGGAACCGGCGGATTGTTCCGCGATCAATCGACCGCCGTCGCCATCGTCCTCGACAATTCCCCGAGCATGGGCCTTGCCGATGCCGGTGACGTGCGGTTTGAACGAGCGCGGACCGCGGCGTTGCACATCCTCGGCCGGTTGCAGGAGAAAGACCAGGCGGCGCTGATCCTCACCAGCGGGCAAACCGCGGCACAGGGAGACCTGTACCGCCAGATTGAAAACGTCGAGCGACTCGTGGACGAGGCGGCCGTCGGCATCTCGGCCGCTGATATTCCCGCCGCTCTCGCGGAGGCGCGTGCGATCCTCGCCGGCAGCGACTCCCCGAACAAGGAGCTGTTTCTGATCACCGATCTGCAACGCTCGAATTGGCGCGACGCGCCGGACGCCGATCCGGGCGGTTCCGGGAACGATACGAAATCCGCGCCGGCGGAATCGCTCGTCGTGGTCGACGTTCACCGCGAGCGGCCGATCAACGTGGCTGTCGAGTCGATCGAGGTCCGGGCAGCAGTCCCCGCGGTCGGTTTGCCGCTGGAAGTGCGCGGGACGCTGCGAAACGCCGCTCCCGTTCCCCAGTCGGTGCAGGTTGAGTTGTTCGTCGGCGATGAGATCGTCCAGCGCCCCCCTCCGGTGCGGCTTGCGGCCGGAGAGCAACGGGCGCTCTCCCTGGAGTATCGTCCTGAGCTGGCCGGCATTCACGTCGGCCGCATGCGCGTCGGCGGCGAAGACGCGTCCGCGCTCGACAATGAGCGATGGTTTGTCGTCGACACCCAGTCGCCCGTGCAGGTCGCGCTGGTCGATGACCGGCAGGAAGGGGAGCCGCTGTATCGTTCCGCCAGTTTCTACCTGGAGCGGGCGCTGCGCCCCGCCGATGCCGGCCCCTACGCGATCGAAATCACGACGCTGAAGCCGGAACTGCTCGCGGCAGAACCGCTGTCGAGCTACGGCGTGATTGTGTGCGCCGACCTTCGGCCGCTGAATGACGCCGGCTGGACGGCCCTGGAGGACTATGTATCGGCCGGCGGCACGCTGCTCTGGACCTGCGGTCCCAACACCGACCCCGGCGCACTTACGGA
>CAZWGW010000849.1:0-3438 GCA_964633565.1 uncultured Planctomycetaceae bacterium | reverse complement strand
GGACCCCAAAACGCACGTAAGTCCTTATTCGATCGGCGCAACAGCGTAACTTGGGTTAGAGCGGCCCGGCGCCGGATCTCGCCCGGAATCCGTGGTGAATTGAAAAAAAGAAGTGAATCGTGGCAGGCCGCACGTGGGCGACCGACCGCCAAGCTACCTGTTTGATCGGCAGCGGGGCAAGTGATCGGGGCAGGGTCGCCATCGCGCACGACGGCTTTTGGAATTCTGTTGTGGTTTCTGGATTTTGCGGAGGAGAAATCGCGTGTTGCGCGCCCAGGGAGTGCAGAACGGGTCAACGACTCGCCGCCGTGCCGCGGGCCGATGCGCGGGCATCAGCGCGACACGGGGAAACCACGATCAACGGGAGAGACGAGATGTTCGGTGAATGGAAGGGTGTGAGCAGGTGCGCGTTGCTGTGCGCCGTGGCGATGGTGGCCGCGTTGGGGACCACAGCGGGATATGCAGGGAAGCCGGGGGGCGGCGGCATCTCCCCGGCGCCGGGCACGATCTTCTTCCGCCAGGGGAACAGTCTCGATATCTGGCGGATGGGCGGGGATGGATCGGGAACGGGCGTCGCACTCACGATCGAGAATGATTGGTATCGCGTGATTCCGACGCTGGGGCGTTATGGCGTTGATGGACACCGCTGGTGGCTGGCATCGTTCTGGGACGGCAATAAGGGAGAACTGGACCTGTACGCGACGGCGGATGGTGCAGCCTATCATCAACTGACTGATTGCGGTTACACAGACCCCGTGACCTCGGAGACAGGGGTTGTGACGCGATCACTGCTGCGCCTGATCTCCGACGGTGCAAGCTGGTCGAACGACGGGTTGGACCAATTCGTTTCATTTCCCGTCGTCTATGCGGAATACGAACTCGGAAGTGATGGACAGTGGTCTCGGACGGTCTTTGAACGAGCCATCGTCCGATTAGCACTGTCGGCCGGCGACCTGGAGCAGTTGAGCATGCCGTACGATCCAGTGACGGCCGAAGACCACATACGGCTTGAGCGGTTCGTCACATCGTCAAACGGTATCGTTGCCCAATATCCGTCGCATCACTGGTCGCCGGATGGAAATGGCGTCGTGTATGAGCTGAGAGATCCGACAAACCGATACGACGAATTGTGGGTCGCGGATGTCACTGGAGGGCCGGTCGACGCGGAGGATGGCAATCTGCTGCTCTCGGCGGGGAATTCAGCGTACCTCTCCGTCGACCCGCCGCAGTGGTCGCGCCACGCCAACGCGGCGGACCAGCGAATTGCGTTCACTTTCGATGGCGCTCTTCGCACGATCCGCCCGGACGGCACAGGAGCCCAGACGCTGGCGACCGACGGGTTTGCAGGCTTTGGAACCGCGTATTGGTCACCGGACAACCAGTTTCTGGTCTGCCGACGCGAGACCCGCAAAGGATTCAAGGTGAACAAGTCAATCATACGTGTCCCCAGCGGCGGAGGCAGCGCGGTCGTGCTGTTCACTGGGACGGATGCTGAGGTGAACAAGCAACTGGTGGGCTGGTGTGACGACTGAACGCGCGGCTGGTGCTACACGGAACCCGTATCAGCCGGTGGACCGGAGTTCGCCAGTGCCTGACGACGATCCACGCGCGCAGCTCGCGGCAACAGTTCGCGAACTCCGCCGGATCGCGGAGTCACCCCTGGCGCCGCTCGACAAGCTCGGCTTGCTCTGTGCTTAGATCGGGACGGCAGTGTACTGGCTGGAGCAGATGGACGAGCCGGCGGGGCGCCTGCCCGGTCCGCATTGGAGAACGTCCGTCACGAACGAGAGGGAACAACACGGTAACGCGGAAGCGCAGTGCGGGGGTCCGCTCCCGGACCCCCGCCTGGCGGGTACAGCGGCTTCGCCGTTTTGTGTCGCTCGGGTCCACCAGATTTGGAGCGATGCTGATTCAACGGGGCAGTTGTTTCGCCCTTTCAGGGCGACGCAGCGTGATGCGCGGCGTTCAAACCCCAGGGCGTTGCCCTGGGCTATGTTGTGTTGCCCCTGCGGGGCGGGCTGTGCGCAGGGGCGGCGCTGCGAATGTGGCGGTTGCGCGGGCTGATTGTATGTCGTAGTTTCGCCCCTTCAGGGCGACACGTTGTGCGCGATACCAATCCCCAGGGCGTTGCCCTGGGCTTTGTTGTCTTGCCCCTGCGGGGCGAGGCACGGATGCAGCGAACGGGCGGGATCGGTGTTAGTCCCATACGTAGCGTTCGTCGTACTCGACCTGGTGCCGTTTGAGGAACGCGCGGAGTTCGTCCTGAAATGACCGGCGGCGATGGTGTTCGGCCTGCCGCTGGATGTAGGTCCGCACACGCGGCACGTTCGACGGACTGACCGAGAACGCACCATAGCCGGCCTGCCAGTGGAAGTCGGCGAACTCACGCCACTGCGTCTTGAGCCATCTGGAGGGGCCTTTCTTGACGTGTTCGACGACTTTGGCAAGGGCGTGATTCTTCGACAGACATAAGAGGATGTGGACGTGGTCGGCCACCGAGCCGATTTCGAGGGCCGGGCTGTCCCACTCCTGCAATACGCCCGCCATGTAGGCGTGAAGTTCCTTGCGGATGCGGTCCGTCAGGACGGGGGCGCGGTTTTTCGTGCTGAAAATGAGATGGATGAGATTACGCGCAAGCGATTGCGGCACGGCGGCCTCCGGTCGCAAAGGGCGAGTGAAGCGTTGCGTCCCGAATTGGACGCATCAGGGAATTCGCCCCGAAGGGGCACCACAGCACAGCCCAGGGCAACGCCCTGGGGGGACGACCGTACGATAACATGTCGTCGCCCTGAAGGGGCGATACAGGGCGGCATGCGGCCAACGGATAGAGAGGTTTGCAATCCGGGCCGGGGTAGTGCGCGTGGGGACGGACGGGCGCGGCGAGGCGGCGCGACGTGATGTGCGGCGTTCAATCCCCAAGGCGTTGCCCTGCGCTTTGTTGTCTTGCCCCTTCCGGGCCGATGTACAAACAACGCCGCGCAACGATCTGTTCGTTGCGCGGCGTCTGACGTCGATCAGCGACGGTCAATCAATGGTGATAGTCCCAGTGGCCGGTCTGATGGTAGTCGTAGTGGCCGGGCACGTAGTGGAAGTGGTTTCTGTGCCGCTGGTAGTAGCCCGGGTGGTAGTCAAAATGGCTCGTGTCGTGCCAATGCGCATGGCCGCCGGGCGGACACCAGCCCTGGTTGTAGCCAAACCCGCCGTACGGGTTGCCGCCGTAGCGATACGGATTGTGGCCGCGGTAGCCGTACGAGTAGCCGAACCCCTGTGCGCTCGCAGAACTCGCCCCGACCGCCAACACCCCCAACGCCAGCAGACATCCCAGAACGACGCGTTTCATGGCAGGATCTCCTTCCTTTCGCCAGTGGTCATTACCCCGCAACTTGACGGGTCAGGCGAAGTGCAGGGATTGTGCCGAAAAGTCCAAATCCGATCGCA
>CAZWGW010000848.1:0-3440 GCA_964633565.1 uncultured Planctomycetaceae bacterium | reverse complement strand
GGACCAGGTTGATCGGGATACTGAACCCGATTCCCTCGTTGCCGCCGCCCTGCGACGCAATCGCCGTATTGATTCCGACCACGCGACCCTGCAGATCGATCAATGGACCGCCGCTGTTGCCCGGGTTGATCGCCGCGTCCGTCTGCAGAAAGTCCTGGTTGATGACGTCGCGCTGTTTTCCGAGTTCGAGCGAGCGCCGCCCCTTGGCGCTGATAATGCCCATCGTCACCGACTGGCTGAGTCCGAACGGGCTGCCCATGGCGAGGACCACGTGCCCGATGTCCAGGTTGTCGCTGTCCCCCCAGCGGGCCGGCTTGAGGTCCGGCACGTCAAGGTTCAGAACGGCGACGTCGGTCGCCAGATCTTCCAGTTTCTTGCGGGGCGTGACGACCCGGCCGTCCTGCAGGTGTATCTGGATGGCGTTCAGCCGGGCCGAGGCAATCACGTGGCGATTCGTCACTACGAAGACGCCGCTGGTCCGCGGGCTCGACATCAGCACTCCCGACCCGGTCTCTTCGATGGTGCCGTTCCGCCCGTCATGTTCGGCCAGAATGTGCACGACCGACGGCGTGGTGGCGGCGGCAATCTGCGCCAGGTGCCTGCCGGCCGCCTGCAATCCCCCCGCGTCTCCCCGCAATTCGGCGGGCGGCTCGTCCGCCTGACCGCTCAGGAATCCTCGCGCGCCCGCCGCGCAGGCCGGACCGGGGAACTGCGCGGCCCATCCCCATAACAACACGACGCCCGACAGCGCGGTCCGCAACGGCTGGCGCATGGTAAATCATCCGCGAAGGTGACGACGATGGAAACACGCGTCCGACCGCACTGCCCCCGGCGGCCGCACGGCGGGAGGTGGTCAACTGTCGATGTGTATGTCGCTGAGCGTCAGCTCCTGATCGTTCTGCTTGGCCTGATATTCGTAGGCCGACTCCCAGTCCGCTTCTTCGGTTCCGACCGGTCCCGTCAATTCCTGCTGGCGCTGGCATTCGATGCAACTTGACGTATACGGCAAAGCCTGCAAGCGGGCAATTGGAATCGCCTTGCCGCAGGACTCGCATGAACCGTAGCGTCCTTCGCGGATCGCACGGATCGCCCGCTCGATTTTCGTCAGTTCCCGAGTCTCGAGTGAGACCAGTTGCGTATTCACTTCGCGCTCGGCGTCGTCGTTGGCGATGTCGCCGAGGTCGCTCGTTCCGGCCCCGTAATCGCCCCCCATGGACGACTCGATGGACAGTTTGCGACGCAGGTCGTCACGCTGCGCGACCAGCCGCTGGTGCAGCCTCAGGAGTGCGTCTTTGCGAGCCATGGTCTCGTTCCCCGTTTCGGTGCCCACGAGTGAGCGTCTGGAGGGTTGCGGGCTGTTCGGCTGAACTATACGTCTCCCTGCGGGCAGTCGTCGTTGGATCGACGATCACCAGGGTCAGTGCGGCATCTTGCCACGCAACGAATTCTACTCGCGCGGGCAAGCACGCGACGGACAGTGGTTCCAGGATGCCGTAACCAGCGTCTTTTTTGGTGGTTAGAGCAACGATCGAACCGCTGGACAGTCTGTTGCGGATCGCGACAGGGTCCCACTTGAACCGCTTTTGACGGGAGTACGGCCTCCGCCCCATTCTGTGATCGACCCGCGCGGCCGCCGAATCGTACGAATCCTGAAACCGATGTCGTCGGAACGCTCCGTTCAATGACGAAATCCGGCATTGTCGGCAGGGTCCACGGGGTCCGCCCGGATCTCCCGGTTTTGCCGGACGCGGCGGCTGAAATCGTCCCGGATCCGGGGCGATGCGCAATCGGAGCGCAGATGACCGGTCGAACACGGGAATCCGCTGCGGAGAATCGGCGTCAGCCGCGGACGCGCCCGAACACCATCAGCGTGATGTCGTCGTTCTGGGCACGGCCGGCGGCATGCCGCTTCACGTCTTCGCGGATCGCTGGTCCCATCTCGGCAGGCTTGCCACTGGACCTGGCGACGAATGTCCGCAACCGTTCCAGCCCGTACAGATCGCTCTTCTGGTTCATCGCCTCGCTGACGCCATCGGTATAGATCACGACACAATCGCCCGCCTTCAGGGGCGACTCCACCGCCTGATACTCGAATCCCTCCACGACGCCCAGCGGCACGCCGACCGCCGATTCGTCAAGTTCCTCCACGGTCCCGTCGGCATGGCGTACCAGGGGCGACATGTGGCCGGCGTTCACAACCCACATGGTGTGCGTCCTGGTGTTGAGGAACACGAGCACAAATGTGACAAACCGCCCTTCCACCGCTTTCGCGCACATGTGG
This sequence comes from uncultured Planctomycetaceae bacterium, assembly GCA_964633565.1. GTDB lineage: Bacteria > Planctomycetota > Planctomycetia > Planctomycetales > Planctomycetaceae > CAZWGW01. The sequence continues at coordinate 1,159 of CAZWGW010000848.1, read as the reverse complement.
TCGTTGATCCGCGACACGGCCGCGGCGGCATCCGGCACGAATTCCACGATATTGCGCACGGCGCTCGACAGTCGCGACATGACGAGCGACGCGGGGACCCCTTTGCCGGCGACATCGCCGAAGGCGAGGCAGGTCCGGCCGTCGGTGAGTTCGATCACGTCGTAATAGTCCCCCCCGACCGCCTGCGCCGCCTCGTAGGCGGCAAAGAACTCGTATCCCGCGATCTCCGGCATCCGTTCGGGGAGCAACGCGTGCTGCACGTTGCGGGCGATCCCCATCTCGGCATCCTGTTTCTGCTTTTCGACGTGCGAAGCCACCAGGCGCGCGCTTTCATAGGCGAGCGCCGCTTGTCCCGCCACCGCAATCAGAATGTCGAGGTCCTCCTTTTTGAACTGCGCCAGCGGATTCTGGGTATCGATATTGATCACCCCCAGCGGTTCACCCGACATCGAGAGCAGCGGGACGCACATCATGGAGCGGATCGTCAGCGCTGAAATCGATTCGCTGGCCTGAAACCGCGAATCGCTCGCCGCGTCGGCTGACAGGATCGCCTGCTTCTGCTCCAGCACCTGTTGCAACACCGTGCGGCTGATCTTGACGGACTCGTCGGCGTCCTCGCGGCGATGCTTGATGGCGCGGGGGATCATCCGCCCGCTGGCCTCGTCGCGCAGCAGGATGCATCCCCGGTCGGCGTGCGAAAACACTTCGAACAGAGTGTCGAGTACCTTGGGCAGCAGGCTCTCCACGTCATGCGTGCCGACCAGCGCCCGGCTGATCTCCAGCACGGCTTTCAACTTCGCCTGCGGCTGCACGTCCAGCAGCCCGAACCCGCCGGTCGCCCCGACCGAACCCATGATCGTGGAGCTGACTTCGTCACCGACGTCGAGGTCGAACGCATCCACCGCGGTCCGGAATACGGAGCTGTTTTCCGACTGGCTGTCGGATTCAAACCGCAGCAGCACCGGACCGAACTTCACGCGGTCGTCGTGCCGGAGCCTGGTCGGTTCCGTGATCCGCTTGCCATTCAGATACGAGCCGTTGCCGCTCCCCAGGTCCTCCAGCAGGTAGTCGTTCCCCTGCCGGAAGACGCGCGCGTGCCGGCGGGAGACCATGTTGGACTGGAGTTGGATATCGCACTCGGGCAACCGGCCGAGGATCA
>CAZWGW010000847.1:1320-3440 GCA_964633565.1 uncultured Planctomycetaceae bacterium | reverse complement strand
CGCCGGACATGGACGACCTCACCCGGCTGATGTCCGAGCTGAACCCGCCCCCCGCCGGGCAATTGCCCGCGCCGATCAGTGACGCCGAGATTGAGGCGGCCGCCGCCCCGGCAGTCGTCGTCCCCGAGATCGCCCCCGCGCCGGCCGATGCGCCGGAGGAACCACCGGCACAGATCGTCGACGCCGACGCACTCCCCGCAGCCCCGAAGATCGAGCCGAAGCCGATCCTCCCGGCCATCCCCGCGGACAAACAGCCGATCGAAGACCGCGAGATCACCGACGTGCTCAAACGCGTGCGCCTGGAACGCAAGGCCGCCGACGCCCATGCGCTCCTGGCGGTGTTCGCGCAGAGCTACGCCTTCACCGGGCCGCAGCAGAAGCGCGTGGATGACGAGCTGGCCGAGTTCAAGACCCGCGCCGACGAGGACCTGTACCGGCTGGGGACCGACTGGGTGCCGCTGGCCGATGTCGAAGCGGCCGAGCTGGAGGCGGACCAGCTCATCACGCGCGCGGCCGCGCTGATCGAAGTGGGGAGCTTCAAGGAGTGCATCGAGTTCCTCGAGGACGCCAGCCGTACAAACCCCAACGGCATCCGCGCGGACTATATCCTGGGGCTGATCTACTCGCTGCCGTATTCCGGCATCCACGGGCCGGACATTGCCGAGCGGCACTTCCGCAAGGTGCTGGCGCGGCAGCCGGACCATCCCGGGGCGCTCAACAGCCTGGCGATTGCACAGATCAAGCAGCGCGATTTCAACGCTGCCGTCGCCAGCCTCGCCCGCGCGGCTGAAGTGTCGGAGAGCTGCCAGGAGGTGTCGCAGAACCTGGGGCGGTTCATCTTCCTCGTGCAGTCGGGTCGCGTGCCGGCCAACAGTGCGGTGGTGAAGCGGTTCTCTGACGTCTATTCGCGGCTGATCGCCGACAAGAAGGCTCAGGCCTTCAGTGAACGGAAAGGCTGGCTGCACACGGTGCCGGTCTTTCCGACGGACGAACGCAATCGCAAAACACAGGACGCGGCCCCCGCCGCCGCACCGGCCAGGCTGGAACTCGTGCCGCGCGCCTCTGGCTCCGGCTTCATCATCGCGCACGAATACGTGGTCACGAACCGGCACGTCGTGTACGACGACGAGACCTCGCTCGGCGTGGCGGACGCCGTCGGCGTCGTCGACCCGCGCGACCCGGCCGGCAAGCGCGAGCTGTTCGGCATGGTCGTCGCCGTCTCGGATGAGACCGACCTCGCGCTGGTGAAATTCGCCGGCCTGCAGGGGAAGCCGCTGGCGCTCGTTGAAGAACCGATCGACCTCGCCAGTGAAGCGCTGATTCTGGGCTTTCCGGTGACCGATCTGCTGGGGAATGGATTGAAGGCGACGCGCGGCGTTGTCGCCGGCTTGCCGGACGCATCGCGCGTCCTCGCGGGGGATTGCTACCTGTTCGACGCGACGGCCGACCACGGCAACAGCGGTGGTCCGATCCTGGACAAGAACGGTCGCGTCGTGGCGGTGCTCACGTTCGGCCTCCGTCCCATGAACGCGCAGTTCACCGGCGGCGTCACGGCCGACGCGGTGCGGAAGTTCACCGCCGCGCATGTCCCGGACTTTGCCCCCGGCATCCCCGATGACGGCGGCTTTGCCGACTGGGCCGACATGACGAAGGCGGTCTCTCCCTCGGTGCTGAAGCTCAAGATCTACTACAAGGCGGGCGAGCCGGCGCTGGCGATCGCGGCCAACCGGGCCAATGCCGGCGGCAACCTCTACGAGGACCGCACGTGTCCGACCTGCACCGGAGCGTCGCGCCTCGCGTGTCCGCAGAAGGGGTGCGTCCGGGGCCAGGTGTCGGTCAAGTACTTTGAGTCGGTCGTCCGCGGTGTCGGCGCGAGTCAGGTCGTGGTGCGCGTTGAAAAAAGCCGCAAGGAAACCTGCCCGACCTGCGACGGCGCCGGCTCGGTCGACTGCCCGGCGTGCAGGGCGGGGTTGGACCGGGGGCTGAGGTAAGGGGGCGGTCATTTCAATTTCGGAGTGCGGTGACTTGTCGCCGCTTTCGGAATTTCTCGGATCAAGCCGGGGGGCGTCTCGGCGGGCCGACCGCCAAAAAATCAGCAAGCGGTGACAAGTCACCGCACT
>CAZWGW010000847.1:0-1310 GCA_964633565.1 uncultured Planctomycetaceae bacterium | reverse complement strand
CGGCGCCGGGCGCCGGGGGGGCGCCGGGGCGGCCCGACATCAAAAAAATCTGACCGGGTGGACACGTCACCGCACTCCGAAATGAAACCGGACGAAATCACTGAAACCATTGGCAAACCCGGCATGTCTCGCGCTTGCCGGAGGGTCGTGCTGTTCGTTTCCGTGCTCATCTTGCTGTCGCCGCTGCTGTACGTCCTCGCAATCGGGCCGATGACCAGTCTCGTCGACGCCGGCTACATCTCAGGGCGTCACGCGGAGCTCATCTACTTTCCGTTGCGATTGGCGCCAGGGCCCTGCAAACGCGTCCTCCGTGACTACATCGAGTGGTGGCGCTGACGCTCGCCAATGCCCCGGACGCTTTGAGCGTCCGGGGCGCTGCACCAGGGTGAGTCCCGCTCTCACCGGGGCTCCCACCGTCCGGTCCACCTTCAGGATTCACAAAGCGGTGACAAGACACCGCACTCCAAAACGAAAAGGATGTTCGCGGATTCAGCGGGCTTACGCCCGCCGCTCGCCCGGGTCGCATGTGATTCTCCCCCCCAGCCCAATCCGCTACCATCCCGCGCATGGCCGCGGACCACGAACAGTCGCACCAGTTCCTCGCCCAGCGCTCCCTCTATCCCGCGCGCTCCCTGTTCCTCCGCCGCGCCGACGTCGTGACACGCATCGTCGGCGCCATCTCGATCGTGGTCGCGCACGGCCTGTGGCGGCGGGACGAGCGGCCGTGGGAGTTCGGCGCGGTCGCCGTCGCCGGCATGGGGCTGATTGCCGTTGCGATCGCGCTCCGCTACGTCTGGAGCCTGTGGAAACGCTCGTTCTGGCAGCGGAACCTGGCGGCGATCGCCGTCTCCACCGCGTGGCTGTTGAGCGCCCTGCTCGTGTTCGCCGTCGTGCCCCTGGAATCCGCAGAGACCGTGGCGACATGGCATGACCGCTGGGACTGGTTCGCGTGGGTCAGCGAATGGCTGATGGTGTTTTACGCCGTATGCGGCGTGATGCAGTTGATGCGCGCTGCGGCGAGAGGAGTGAATGCGGCCATTCTGCTGACCGGCTCGTTCGCCGCGCTGATCGCCCTGGGGACGGCGCTGCTCATGCTGCCGCGCTGCCGCGAACCCGCACCCGACGGCGCTTCGCAGCGCGCGCCGTTCAACGTGGCCCTGTTCACCGCGACCAGCGCGAGCTGCGTGACGGGGCTGGTCGTCGTCGATACGGCCCCCTACTGGAGCCGCACGGGGGAAGTCGTCATCCTCGGCCTGATGCAGACGGGGGGCCTGGGGATCATGACGTTCGGGGCGTTCTTCGCCGTCGTC
>CAZWGW010000846.1:0-3446 GCA_964633565.1 uncultured Planctomycetaceae bacterium | reverse complement strand
ATGAGGCCCGCCTGCACGCTGATTCCGCCGAGTTCGATGTTGTCCGCGACTGACCCGGGCCGGGGGTCTCAGAAATCCGGGTCCGTGGACTTGGGCACGGTCCGTGTCGGCTGCGGGGCCGACGGGGACTGCGTTGCGGTGGACAGGCCCAGCGGCCCGACACCGTTCACTCGGGCGCCGATCGCAGTTCCACCAGCCCGGGCCTGCGCTGCACTGCAGGTCGCCGCCAACTCGTAGTCCTCCGGCCCCGCCTTTTCCGGCGCGGGCAACGCCGCCGCCAACACGACCGCAGTCGGGCCGGTCAGGGCGTCCAGTACGTGATCCGGGCCCCACCCCCTGACCCACACGGTCGCAAAGTCCTGCGCGCCTTCCGATGGTTCTCCCTCAATCCGGCGATAACGCGTGATCCGGCGATCGTAAGCGGTGCGTTCCTCCCACCAGTCAAGGCGCCCGTCCTTCGCTGCACCCGCTGCATGCGTGATGATGCTGGGGCCTTCCGTACCGGCGACGGTGCTGGGGCCAAATACGGTGTTGTCGACGAATACGTGTAACCGCCCCGTCCCCGGCCCCCCGGTCTCCGCCCGGAAAAATGCTCCGGGAACCGAGAGCGTGCAATCGGACACTCGCAGATGCCCGTCGCGCCGCGTCGCACCCACTGAGATGCCGTCCACAACGCTTGCCACGATGCTGTTCCGCAATTCCAGCAGCCGCCCCGAAAGTTCCGCGCTGCACGCCAGCGTATTGCCGATGAGCAGGCTGTTGGAAACCAGTCCGAACTGGGTCGATTCCGAAACGGTGGTCTGCCGCCAATCGACGCACCCCACATCCTGGGCGCCGGGGCCGATCTGGCCCTGCAGAATGCAGTTCTGCACGGCAAAGCTGCCGTCCACAACCTGCAACACCCGCAACGGGTATTTCCGGCTGTCCGACCCCGGAATGCGCAGATGCCCGCCGACCAGCTCCACTCGCCCGCCTGTAACCTGAATCAATGCTTCGGCCCGCTCGCCGGCAGTCGTCTGCACCGGCTCAACGATCAGCTTGCCGGTCTCCGACTGAAACTCGATCCGGATGGACTTGTTTTCAATCCGGAACGGCTTGATTTGACTCAATCCGTTCCCCTTCAGAACGATGCAGGTTCCGTCCCGGCACTCGCTGCTTTCGACGAATGCGCCGACCGTCAACCCCTGGCCCTTGCCCAGGTCAAACTCTCGCGTGGCTCCGGGGCGTTTGTCCCCGAATCCCGCCGGCATGCGTGGTCGGCCGGCCACCGCCCGCGCCCGATCCAACAGGCTTTCCGGAAGCGGCGGCAAATCCCGCGATACAAAGCCGACACGGCCCTCCGGTTCTCCCGCCGAGGCCAGTGCCGACTGAAGCGGCGCTTCAACGACAGCGGGGCTGGCGCGGCTCTGGTCCATCGCCGTGAAATCCGGAATCGGGCCGGCAAACGCACGGCTGTCGGCCGCGTCGCGCCAGAATTGTCGCCATTCCGTGTCGTTGCCGGCGGTCGCCATCTCGGTCCCGGACGGGTCCGTCATCCGGACAAGTAGTGGCCAACCGAGCCAGCAGGCTTCGGCCGCGCGCCACTCGACTCCCCTGGCCCGCGGACGCTCCAGATCATTGACCGCTCCTTCCGGCCAGCGTTCGAACTGCAGCCAGGTTCCGGCGCCACTGGTCGAAACAAAAGCCGTGCGGCGCGCACGCAGACTGACGCCGGGCGACTCCAACCCCGGAGCGTGCGTCAGGTCGAATACCCGTTGCCGCGCCAACACCACACCACCCAGGAGTTCTACCCGTGCGGGTTGTGGCTCACCGGACTTTCGCGCCGCAACATCCGCGGGCCGCAAGATGACGACGGCCGGTGCGTCGCCGCTGGCAAACAGAAAATTCCCTGCCACAAATTGCTGCCCGCCGCCGGTCAGCACCGCGGCGGAAAGGTTGTTTCCCCGCACTACGACATTTTCCAGGATGCACCGGCCCGGTGCCGGCTGGTTGCCGACGAGCGCCACCGCGGCCACCGGTCGCGGAGCTGGATCAGCCAGTGTCAGGGAACAATTACGGATGACCAGCGTCGCGGCGTCTGCCTTGAGCAGCGCCGCATCGGCGCTGAAATCCTGCCCCCCTGCCATCAGATGCAGGCCGGCCAGCTCCAGCCGGCCGCCGTGCATTGTGATTCCGGCGGCATTTGCTCCGGCCGCCCCCGTCATCACCAGCAGGGGCGCGTTGCCCGCCGCTCCGCGCAGCACGATTCGTTCACGGTCCTTCACGTCCAGCGGTGGAACGGCATAGGGACCGCGTCCGAGGAATTCGATCACGCCCCCATCGCGAGGCACCTCCGCCAGCGCCGCCTCGAGCGATGTGAACGACCCGGCGCCGCCCGCGGGGCTGACCGTGAACTGCTTGAGTCCCGCATAGCCTGCGGCGCGTTCTTCGTAGACCCACTCCGGCACGTCTCCCACGGCAGGGTTCGCGCGTGCATCTTCCACACCGGGGAACGGCCGAAAGTCGCGCTGACTCGGCGCGGCGACGGTTGCCGTCGGCGTCGTATTCCCGCCGGGGTTTTCCTGCGCCGGAGGGCCGACCGGAGTCACGACCGCTGGAACGGGATTCGTTTGGGTGGCTGCGTCAATCCGAGCCTGGTAGGGGTTGATTCCCCCTCCGCCGTCCCCTTCTCCCCAACCCGTCATCTGCACCACAAACCACACGACACTGCTCAGAATCACGACGCCCAACAAGCCGAAAAACCCGAATTTCAGCAACTCCGGATCGATCCGGCGTTGAGAGACTCCCAGCGCTTCCGGGTTCTCGGACCGTGGCGGCAGTTCCCGGTGTTGGCGCGGCGCTGGTGATCCTGAGCCGGCCGAGCGGCCCGACTCGCCCTGTGCGACTGAGCGCCCACCCTCGTCGCCACTTGCGCCGCGCCGCTTCCTGATCTTCATTTTCTGCGGCAGCGGCTCGGCCTCCGCCGGCCGTGACGCCTCACGCTCCACGTTCTTCGCCGTGCGCTGTTTTTCCGACGCCGGCTTGATCTTCATCTTCTGGGGCAGCGGTTCCTCGTCAACCGTCGACGAACGACCACTCGTCGGGGTCGCGCCCGCCTGCGGCGTCGACAGCCCGGCAAGCACGTCCTCACCGAGGTTGGGCCGGCTGAGGTGTGCCTGTTTCAATTCCTCGATCAGTTCGTCCGGCGTCTGATACCGGTCAATCGGGCGCTTGGCCGTCATCCGCTGGATGACGGCCGCGAGTGCCTCCGGGACGCGCTCATTCTTCTGCCGAGGGTCAGGCAGCGGCTGAGTGGCGTGCGCCTGCAACTTGCTCGTCACGCTCCCCTCCGGAAATGGAGGGCTCCCCGTAAGCATGTAATACCACGTGCAGCCGAGGGAATAGATGTCGCTGCGAATATCGGCCAGTTTGCTGTCTCGGGCCTGCTCCGGCGCCATATAGTCCAC
>CAZWGW010000845.1:0-3447 GCA_964633565.1 uncultured Planctomycetaceae bacterium | reverse complement strand
CTCCCGCGCTCGCCGCATTATGCCGACGCGCAGGCGATTTGTCGCGGCGGGTGATGACGTGGCGTCTGTGCCGCATGGCAACCGCCGGGCTCGCCCGTTCCCACCCTCTACGGCAACGCCGTTAGATCGCAAAGCCCGGGGTCAGCGCAGCGCCACCCCGGGGAAGAATCCACCCCCACGATGCCATTACGCCGAAGGCGTTCCATCATCTCCCTCTCCCCGCAACCCGCGGTGTTTGCGGATGGACTTTCTTGCGGGGAGAGGGCCGGGGTGAGGGGGCCGATGAATGTGCCGTCTGTGCGACACATTCTGCGCCCCCGCCGACCTCGCGTCGGTGGAAGCGGGGAGTCTGCACTAACCTCAGTACGCTCCCCGTCCCCGCTCTCAACCGCGAATCCCGGCCCGCCGAAGAATACCTCGAACGTTCTCGCTGCCGTAAACAGTTCATTTGACGGCGGACTCTATACGATATCATAGCGGAACAAAATGCGTCCGCATTTCGTCGGAAGACGTTTTGAGCGACAAACACCATGACGCCCACTCCAATCAATGGTTCACGAACGGTGCCGGCCGGAGGGCCGGGGACGATCAACGGCGTCCTGTATCAGTTGCTTTGGAGCCTCTTGCGAGCATCGAAGGCTCACGTGGTTGACGTCACAAGGGCTCAGCACTTTGTCATCTTCGCCTAAGAGACGATTGCAGAGAACTGGCGGAAGCAATCATGCACGCGACGGACTCTGAGGAGCGATGGCGTCTTCTAGACTGCTTGGTGGAGATCGGTGATCCTGGTGACATTCATCGACCGTGGCCTCGTGAAGGTGCGCCGATTGGGGAAGTACTCAGTCCACTACAGCTCCGCTACAGCATTGAGGGGCTCCAGGAGAAGAGGAAGAAGGTCGAAAGGGAAGCCCTCTTGTAACTGGAATACGAGCTTGGGAGTCATTCCAGAACCGAAGTGTCAGTTCGCTGCCGGCGACTGGCCCACTTCTGCGGGAACCAGCTTCGCATCCACCGCAAACGGCCCCAGTATGTCATACACCTCCTCGGCATCATGCAGTTTCCGCTTGGGCACCGACCACACTTCCAGGTCGCCGCGCTTGGCGTGCAACTCCCAGCCGCATCCGCGGGCGATGCTGAAATGCCATCGGCCGGTTCCATTCTCCTCGCGCGATTCGAGCAGCAGAAAGGCTTCCGGGTCGGTCCCCTGAGCGAAGGCAAAAATCGCCCCGTCGACGGCCGCTTCTTCCGTGTAGCGGTACACCGGCTGGGGCATCATCCGCAGGTGCCAGATCGAACCTTCGTCATAGTCGGGCGCCGTTTTGACCGCATGCACGCTGAAGCCCTGGGCAAGCTGCTTCATTTGCCGCAGTCGTGCGGCGCGCGACGGCGCCGGCGGCGGCGCACCGGCGATCGCCTGCCACGAGATCCCCGGCCGCACCGTCGACCACCGCCTGGTTCCATCAATCGTGGCCGTCAGGGGCTGCGGCGACAGTGATTGCAGATCGAACCACGCCACGTCGTTCTTGATCCACATTCCGCCGATGACCTGGGGACGATGGTCGGCCAGCCAGACGAATGTCGCCGCGTCATGGATAAACGATCTGTGGTTGTCCCACCGCATGACCGGTTGAGACTGCAGTTCCAGGTCGGCTCCCTCCGTCTCCTCCACGTGGATCTGGATGCTCGCCGCAGTGTCCTGCATGTACTTGAGTCTGGCGGCGCTCTGCGCCTTCTCATCAGGCCCCGGCTCCGGCGGTCCGGCGGTAATCATCAGCACGGCGATCAGCAGCGATGGCCTCATGGTTCGTGATTCCTGAGCCCGGGACAAAGGACGAAACGCCTCAACCGGCTGAATCCATTTTCCTGTCGCCAATCTTTCTGTCTGCCGGCTTCGTGGACCTCCGCGTGGTGAACCCCGGGCCGCTTCGTATTCCACCCGCGGCCGCGGATCATTGCTGATATAGACAAATTGTCATATATTTGCACCGTCGTCAACCATGGTCGTCACTCCTTCCCGTCGCAGTCATGTCTGACATGTCTGATGAGGCCCTGATGTCGCAGCGACGCCATTTCACTTGTGGGATGCTTTTCCAGGGCCTCGCCGTTGTGCTCGCAACGGAATATGGCGCGCTCGGTCAGGACGAAGACCCCACGCTGGAGGCCATGCGAGGGCGAATGGCGGAGGTCAAGGCCGACTTCGCGGACAGGCAGGATGCCTCGCCTGGTCTGCAACGAAATGAAACGCCCGTGCTGCGGTTCTCCGATCCGGCGCGCGAGGGCGTCGACGGCACGCTCTGGCTCTGGAGCGCCAGTTCCCGCCCCGTGGCTTTCCTGAAACTCACGCGTTACCCCGACTTCTGGAACTACGAACATATCTCGTTCACCGAACGACCGCTCGAGTTCAGCGGGCGGGAAGGCTGGAAGTGGTCGTCGCAGGGAAAACCGCGAGAGTGGATTCGGCTGGACGATCCGGTCGGGGACATGTCCAAACAGCGACTCGTGCAGATGCGTGGCGTCAGCCGGCAGTATCGCGCCACCGAGCACCATGAGGGGCAGACGTACAACCTGCGCATGTTGTCCCGGCCCGTCTACCTCTACTCCGATTCCAGCACCTCGCTGCTCGACGCCGGGCTGTTCATCTTTTCACACGACACCAACCCCGAGATCGTGATGAGCGTCGAAGCGCGGCGGACCGCGTCGGGAGACCTGGCGTGGTTTGTCTCCTTTACCCGATCGTCCGCTGCCGACCTCGCCGTGTATCACGGGGATCGGGAGGTCTGGAAGGCCTCACAAGTGCTCCAATGGGACCCGCACGAAGAGTACTACGGGCATACCGTGCCGATTCCAGCCGTCGACTCTGGAAAGTGATCGGTCAGCGACGGTCGCACCTCGTCCGCCGCCTGCGGCCACTCGCGTTAACGGTCGTTGCTGACGGGAGGACCGAAATGTGTACAGGTTTGGTGGGTCGTGGGTAGTGAATAGAAAGTAGCGCATACCACGAAGCCTCGAAGAGCGCGAAGCCGCCAGACAGAAGGATTGGCGACAGAGAATCGCGCCATTTTTCAGAAATTCCCCGCCCCGCGCCCCATCTCCCCGCACGTCAAGAGCTTGCATCGCCGTCCGAGCGCTACTGTTCGCCCGTCCCCTTTCAACTTACGTCGCCGCCGCCCCCCGAAAACGCTCCCAATGCGCGCACAAATCCGGGTATAGGTAGACAGCGCTTGCGCAGGAGCCAGGGCAATGCAGAGTCGAGAGTCGAGGGTGGAGAGTCCAGAGTCGAGAGTCGTCGGTCACGTCGCTCGAAATTCGCCGGCCAGCGGTCAGCCACACCAAACCACCAGGCGACCAAACCACCACTCACCGCTCACCAAGGTCCGCGCCCCTGTCACAGGTGAAATCTTGGAATCTTGGCATTCTTGCTCTCGAACTGCCGCTCAATTCAGCACT
>CAZWGW010000844.1:0-3470 GCA_964633565.1 uncultured Planctomycetaceae bacterium | reverse complement strand
TCTGCGCCGTCGAGCAAACCCTGCAACGGTTCGACGCAAAACTGAATCGGAATGCCACCCGGCGTCACGCAGCGGCGCGGATGAATGACGGCGTGGCAATCGACGGACGGGTTGGCGGTCCCTGATCGTGCGGAAGTGCCTGTGGTCACGAATCCATTCTCCCAACGGGTCTCACGGCACGGCGCGGTCCACCGGGTGCTCGTCACGCTGTGGTTGTGATTCTGCCGGAGCCGCTCAGCGCCTGCAACTCAGCACGTTTGGTTGGGAACGTGGAGCCAAGTGTTTACAGGCCAACCGGCGGCCGAAAAAATGTATACATTTCGCCACTACGCGCCACTTTTTCGAAAAATTCTCAAAATCGCGTAACCCCCGTCCTCGCCGCGTGATCGGTTGAGGGCAGCGCTCTCTCCGGGCTGCTTCCGAGGCCGAAAAAGGGCCATTCTGCGCGCACGAAGGGGGGTCTATTGAAAGGTGCGTGCGAGAAGTGCTGACGAGTCATCGGGGGATGACGCCGCGCACGCCATAGGGGAGCCGAGCATGAAGCCGACGACACTCATTGAACGCTATGCCGACTGGCATGACGGGGCGGCCGTCGAACCGCAGCAGCGCCTCGTGCGGAACGTGGCGCTGGCGGGGCGCGAATCGAAGAACGGATACGCCTATTCCGAAGCGGCCCTGCAGGGGGCCGTCGCGCTGTATGAACACAAGCCGGTCTTTCTCGACCACGCCGCCGACAAATCGCGGCCGCAGGAGCGGAGCACGCGGGACCTCGTGGGGTCGATCGTCAGCCCGCGCTTCGAGGCGGGGCGCATCCGGGGGGACATCCGCGTGCTCGACACCGAGTCGGGGCGGACATTCCTGGCGCTGGCGGAATCGGACGCGCCGGGCGTCGGCATGTCGCACGTGGTGCTGGCCGAGCGGAACGGCGACGGGGCGACCGTCGAGAAGATCCACGATGTGATCTCGGTGGACGCCGTCGTGGGACCGGCGACGACAAGGACGTTTCGGGAGAGCGCGACCAGTGACCCGGACGCTTGCAGCGTCCGGGTCACCGAGGCGCACGACGACGAGATGGAACTGCTGCAGGAGCAGATCTCGGCGCTCAAGGCCGAGCGGGACGAACTGCGGATGCGGCTCGACCGGCTGGAAGCGGAGGCGCAATCGCGAGCCAGCCAGGCCCAGGTCGAGCGGCTGCTGGCCGAGGCGCAGTTGCCCGATTTCGCGGTGACGGCCCCTTTCATGGAACAGCTTGCGACAGCGGCGGACGACGCCGCGCGCCGGGTGCTGATCGGCGAACGGTGCACGCTCGTGAGACGGGCGGCGCAATCTCGGCCCAACAGCGCCGAGCGGGCGACCGATCAGGACCGGCGCAATTCCAACGCCGAGTTCGTGGCCGCGATCCGCGCGGGCCGCGGACCGGCGGGGGCGGTGGTGTGGTGACGTGGTCAGTAGTCAGTTGTCCTTGGTCCGTGGTGAGTGGTGGGGAAGCGTGATCCCCGGACGTATGACGGATTCCTCTGTGATTAAGGGAATGCGATGAACAGATTGCGATTTCGATCGGGGCAGGTGCAGTTGCGGAAGGTCCGCGTGGATGCGGCGACGGTGATCGAGGCGGGGGACCTGGTCTGGCTGGACGTCGACGACGCCAAGCCAGCCTCGGCCTTTCCGTGGACGACGAACCTGGCGACGACGCAGGGGGCGTTTGCGGCGAAATTCCTGGGGGTGGCGCATCAGCAGTCACAGGCGGGAGACACCGATCCGATCTCCGTCGATATCGGGCCGCACAGCGTCTACGAGTTCGACGTCAACTCGGCCGCCTACGAACTGGGGACGCCGCTCGGCCCGGACGAGTCGAGCAGCACGCTCATGGACCAGCAGCTTGAAACGGTCGCCAGTGCGGCCAACGGCATCGCGCGGGCCGCGGAGTATACGCCGGGCGCGCAGGGGACGTTGCGGGTGACGCTGGCGTCGGCTTACGCGACAGGGAGCGCGAATGTGAACGCGGCCGTCGGGTGACGGGTGAGGTGGGTTGACGGTTTATGGTTGAAGGTCGATCGATCGCAGGGGCCGTTCGCTCAACCATAAACCATCAACGATCAACCCGAGCAGAGTCGCGAAGGGTCCACAATTCAACTTCATTTACGGAGACATCCGATGCAAGGAACATCTCTCAAACGCTTGATCGAGTCGCATGGGGCGACGGGGTTTTATCAGAAGGTCTGCGAACTGCTGAACGAAAAGCAGGTCTCGCCGGACGAATTCTCGTATTACGAGCTGGCCGACGCGTGCGGCGTGCTGGCGCATCTGCGGATGTTGCGGGAGCGCGACCCGGGTGCCGCGGTGACGCAACTGCTCTCGGAGGCCAATCCGGGCGTGGGGACGAACCTGTTTCAGGTCGTCACCGGTGAACTGATCGGCCGGAAGGTGATCGAGGGGTACGAAGACGACGCGGGCTTCATCGGCGACAAGCTGGTGATGGTCCTGCCGAGTCAGTTGCGGAACACGAAGATCGCCGGGTTCCGGGCGCTGGCGGGGCCGACGGAGGTCCACGAAGGGCATCCGTACGAAGAGTCGACGTTCGAAGAGAAGTACGTCACGACCCAGGAGAGCAAGCAGGGGCGGATCCTGAGCATCAGCGAAGAGCTGATCGCCTTCGACCAGACCGGCGAGATCAACCGCCGGGCGATGTCGCTCGGGTACTACCTGCGGCAGGAGCGGGAGCGGACGATCGTGCGGGCCGTGACCGACGCCGATGCCGGCAGCGGGAAGTTTGTGTTTCGGCCGAGCGGCGTCGGCGAGGCGCTGTACGCGTCGAACGGTTCAAACCGGAACTGGGTCGGCGTGGGGAACACGACGTCGCCGGACTTCGACGCGGCCGTGCCGCTCGTCGACTGGACCGACGTCGAAGAGGTCCTGCAGTACCGCGCGACGCAGGTCAAGGACGACCGGATCGACGGCGACGGCCGGCCGATCGTCGTGCCGGCGCGGCAGGTCCTGGTTCCGGAGGCGCTGCGCGGGACGGCGCGGAGCATTGTGCACGCGACCGAGATCACGGTGACGACGGCCGACGGCGAGATGCGGCTGGCGAACCCGATCCACGGGATGGTCGAAGTGCTGTCGTCGCCGTTCATCGACGAGCAGGGGGGCGCGGCTCTCAGCGACTGGTATCTGGGGGACTTCCGCCGGCAGTTCGTGTGGACGGAGATCTGGCCGGTGCAGACGTACCTGCAGCGTTCGGACAGCGAATCGGCGTTCGAGCGCGACGTCGTGCTGCGGGTGAAGGCCCGGTACTACGGCGGGATCAGCGCGGTCGACACGCTGTTCGTGACGAAGGTCGACGGTGCGTGAGGGTGACGAGGCCGCGGAGGTGGTACGCGGCCTCGTCGGTGTGTGGGCTCCCGGGGGCAGCGCGGAGCGTGCGGGGGCCGCTCCGCCGGGGGCGGCCTCCGGGAGCCCGTCTGTTTGGTGAG
>CAZWGW010000843.1:0-3473 GCA_964633565.1 uncultured Planctomycetaceae bacterium | reverse complement strand
CGCAGCCTTCATCCAATCCTAGCGAGCCGCGGGCTTCAGCCCGCGCGGACCCGCAAACGCCGAAATCGCTCCATTGTGCCCGACGACACACGGTGGATTTCTTCTGAGACACTACACGAGCGCAGCCTTCATCCAGTCCTAGCGAGCCGCGGGCTTCAGCCCGCGCGGCCCGGGTCGCGCAGCGACGTTGGGCGCATCTCGATGCACCATTCCCGGCCTAGCGCTGTTGCTCTTGAGAAGTGCCATGGTGTGACACTTCCCGCTTTGCGCATCGCGGCACAGGACGTGTCAAGGACGAAACGAGTCGAACCAGATGACGGCCCAGTTCATCCACGACGCGCGGACGCCCTCGTCTCCTCCTTGAAAAGCGAGGAAAAAGGGGAATCGAGCGTCATCCTTACGACAATTCCGCGAGTAAGAAAACCCTGCCCCGGCGACTACGCCGCAACCCAAAAACGCCTCCCGCCGAAGACCAGCTTGCCCAACGTCAGCAAGACCAGCCCCAGTACGACAAGCCCCCATTCCGAAACCGTCGGAATCGACTGCGCTCCGCCACAAACGTCCGCAACGCCGTTCTGATCCGCATCGACACAGTCCGTTCCGACGCCCGCCCAGGCAGCGCCCGATTCAGCAAGGCAATCACTCTCCGAAACAACTTCGCACGATCCGCCGGGCACGCAGCAAGCGCCCCCCATCGGCCCTACGTCAACACTCCGCTCCGCCATTTCCATCAGGTGCCCGTAGTGCGGCGGCGCAAGATCAACCAGCGGATTCCCGTGCCCGTCCAGCAGCCACTGCTTCGCGTCCACCAGCGGACGGAACGCACGACGATACAACACTCGCGCGCGAACCCGGATCAACCCGCCTTCGAGCGGCAGCGCGAAGCGATAGTCGGTTTCATCCGTGGCCAGTGCCGGAATGCGGTTGTCAAAAACAATCCCGGCCGCATCCGTGAAAAACGTCGGCGCGTTGCCGTCGCCATCGTGAATCAGCTTCGCATAGAGACGCCCCGGCAGCCCCGCGTAATACCCCAGCGCCGGGTTCCCCACCCCACCGAGCGCGTGAACCACGCTCCCCGTCACCCGCGGAAGCGGTTGCGTCAGCGGGTTGTTCCCGTCTTGCCACGCCTCCACCAGCAAAATCATGTTCCGCACCGTGACGCCGGTCGGCACGTGATGACCGACCCCGTTGTTGGTGATCCGCACATTCACCGCCAGCTCGTCGCCAACCACCTCGGTCTCCAACGCCAGTTCGACCGAGTTCTCCAGAAACTCCGGCGTCGTACCCAGAATCCGATGCGACCGAATCGAGCCGGCCGGACGCACCAGCGGCGGAAAAATCACATTGCACAACGTCGTCCGATCCGTCGCGGGCATGTGGCATTCGATGCAGGTCGCGTAGTGCGGCGAGTTCGGATCGCTGTACGCCGAGTCGATCCATTCCGTATAGGTGGGCTCCGAGATGACCCCGGTATAAGAATGGTCCTCGGCCGGATCGTTCTTATCTTGGTGACACGCAGCGCACACTTCGACGGCGAGTTGCGGCTGATACGAACCCCGCATCAGCGAAGGAACGGAAAAATCCGCGTCGGGAACCAAACCGTATTGAACTTGATGATACGACGGCCCCGCCGGACGAGTCACTGTCACCGCACCGGGAAACAACCCCGGAAAGTTGATCTTCGAAACATCCACGTCGGCGATCTTGTGGCAGACTTCGCAACTCACGCCATGACCCGCCGCCGCCGAGGGCGGATCGTTCGGCCCGACCATTCCCGTGAACAGGTTGTTCAGCCAATGTTCCGGTTGATGACAGGCCGCGCACTCGCTGGCCGGGTTGGTCGCCGCAAACTCCGAATCGCGCACGTAAACAAATCCTCCCATGCCTCCCGCCGTGCCCGTGCCGCTGTAAGTGTCATGCGCCCAGGTGTTGAACCCCGCTTTGGCCATGGGCGTGCCCAGCCATTCGGAATACTGATCGGGATGGCACGAACCACAATCTTCGGGAATGACAAACGCATAGCTCGCATCGTTATCCTGCGGCACGCGAGGAAGCCGAATCTCCACCCCCGTTGCACCGGCACTGACCGTCGCCGACGTGTTGAAGTATCCCTTCCTCGCCCCGACGATGACCAGCCCGCTCCCCGCTCCGACTTCCAGCGAATAAGTCCCATCAGCCGCCGTCGTCGTCTGCAAAAACGTCGCTTGAAGCGTCACCAGCGCCCCGCCGATGGGCGTGACTCCGTCAACTTCGAGAATTCGCCCCGTAACCGGCGCGGCTTGAACCCCTTCACCCTCGAAATGAAGTGGGAAAATCCACGCGATCAACAGGAAAATACCGCAGTTCTTTCTTCCGACCTTCATGGCTCCCATCCTCCCCTGCAACCACTACGACCCCGGCCTGACTCAACTCAGTTGGGTGTGCGTTTTTCAGCAGTCCCGTTTTTCAACGCCCTGTCGCCGTGCTGCATTCATCCTGCCCGGCGACAAAGCTCATCCGGCGCCAACAAACGACCCTGATCGCCGGAAAAACGACAACACCGGATTATAGCCTATATGAATATATAAATATATGTCAATATCTCGCCGAGTTCCTGCCGCCTCCTTTCAAGATGCCGATCCAACCTGCCCTGCAAATCGTGCGCCGCGGCACGGAATTCGCGGACTTCTTCACGCTCGTTATCGGGCCCTGATCGAAATGAAAAAGCGCCAACGCAACCAATCAAAAGGATTTGGACTCCGCGAAAGATAGGACCAACGAACACGCCTATTCGACCGACATTGACCGCGCTTCAATCCGGTCGCAAACAAGATGATAGGCCAATTGATGAACCTCCTGCACCCGGTCGCTGGAGGCATGCTCAACCCGAAAGCAAAACTCGCACCGCTCGGCCAGCGCAACGCCCGTCTTTCCTGTGAATCCGATCACGCACGCCCCGATCCCCCGCGCCGCCTCCACCGCCCGGAGCACGTTCGGCGACCGCCCGGAAACGCTCAGCGCCCACACCACGTCGCGCTTCGTGACCAACGCCTCGACCTGCCGGACGAACACCGACTCGAACGACAAATCATTGCCGATCGCCGTCAGCGCCGACGTATCCGTCGTGAGCGCGACCGCCGGCAATGCCCGCCGGTCCTTTTTGAAGCGACCGACAAGCTCAGCCGCGATGTGCTGCGCGTCCGCCGCGCTGCCCCCGTTGCCGAAAAGATACAACCTTCCACCGTCGTCAAAGCAGGCGATGATTCGGTCGGCGATCCGTTCGAGCAGCCCAACCTGCCCGCGCGCCGCCTCCACCGCCCGCACGTGCTCGGAAATCTGCTCGTTCATATCTTGTGCCACACCGAGGCACTCCTTGCGATCCGCAGACCGATCACGATCCCCGACGAATCTTCTCCACGATCGTCGTCGTGCTCAGGCCCTCAACCAGCGGAAGCAGAACCACCCGCCCGCCGATCGCTTCCACGCATTCCCGG
>CAZWGW010000842.1:0-3473 GCA_964633565.1 uncultured Planctomycetaceae bacterium | reverse complement strand
ACCCGGCGACTGACCTCCGCGAAGCCGGCGAACTGCTGCGGCGCGGGTTCCCGCAGGAAGGGAGCCGCTCCGAGGGCCAGGCACGGCAGGAGATCGAAAGTCTTCAGGCTGGCATTGAAGAAGCGGCAGAAAGCGTCCTCGGCGATGAAACGGAAGCCTTGCGTCGCGCGGAAGGGGAAGTGCAGCGGCTGACCGAGGACGTGGAGAACGAGTTGGCGCAGGCAGGAGAGCGCACCGGGGAGAGTGCAGAGAGCAGAGAGAACGGTCGGCGGAATTCGTCGCGGCCGGGCGAGCCGTCAGAGCAGGAACGGAATCAGGGGCGTAATGCGCAGGGTCAGAATCCGTCCGACCGCGAGCAACGACCGTCTGGCCGCGGCCCGGGAGAGCAGAATGACCGGCAACCGCCCGGTGAGCGAGGCGATCCGGAGCAACCGGGTCAGGGTCGTCCATCCAACCGCGACAATCAGGAGGGGCAGGAACAGCGGGGTCAGAGTCGTCGACCCGGGGAGCAGCGCGAGGGACAGCAAGACTCCCAAGGCCGGGACGGGCAGCCGCGGGACGGGCAGCCGCAGGACGGACAACAACGAGATGGCCAGCAGCCGGGTCAGGGCCGAGAGCCCGGACAGGGCCAGCCGCCAGGGGAACGGGAGGGACAGGGGCAACAGCCGGGGCAAGGCGAGCGGAGCGGTGAGGGGGGACGACGAGGTGAGGGGCGACAACCCGGTCAACTGTCACAGCAGGCTGGCCAACCGCAGGATGACGAGGGTCGGCAGGAAGGTCAGCAGCGTGGTGGCACGCGCGGCAACTTCCCGTTCAGCCCCTTCCTGCCCGGTGGCGAAGAGACCGGCGTCGGCACGGGCGGCTACAACCGGCCGTTCACCGGCGAGGACTGGCGCGAATGGTCGGACAATCTGCGGGACGTCGAAGAGATGCTCGCCGACCCTGAACTGCGGGCCGAAGCGGCGAGCGTGCGCGAGCGGGCGCGGGAGATCCGCCGTGAAGTCGAGGCCCACTCCGAAGCTCCAAACTGGGAACTCGTCCGCACGAGCGTCTACGGACCGCTGCTTGATCTGCGGCAACGAATCGCCGAGGAGATCGCCCGCCGCACACCTAATGAGGACCTGGTGCCGATCGACCGCGATCCCGTGCCGCAACGTTACTCGGAACTGGTGCGTGAGTATTATGAGCGGCTCGGGGCCGGCCGGCCGCGGAGGGAGTGACGTCGCCATTGGCCTTGCGCGACGTCGAAGCCCGATCAGTCTTCAGTGCTGTGGGCAATTCGCTCGCGGTCGCGTTGGCGACCTGTGGTGCAGCCCGGGCGTGGGCCGCGCGCGTGCCGCTCAGGACGCATCCCGCGCGACGAGCCTCTGCCATTCGTCAAATGCACCGGTTCCGCGCATGAGGGCGAATGCCCGCGCGGCGTGTGAAATCGGCAAATAGCCTTTAAATTTCTGGCGGTCGACCGGACTCAGCCGTGCGATATCCAGGGCCACGCTCATGACCGCACGCCGGATGGCGTTGATGGACGGCCGCAGCTCGGGCGAGGCGAGTGCAATCCATTCCAGATGATGTCCCGTGCACATGATCTGGTCAAACTGCGGTTTGAATTCGAAAAAGACGTTTTCATCATCGTCGACAGTGTTTCCAGACCAGGTTTTGTCCCAGCCGCCCGCGGGGAGTTCGGCGGCGTCGAGGCAGGCGCTGATTTCTCGCAGCCGTGATTCGGCCGCACGTCGGGCGCCGTCTCCCAGGACTCGATGCAGATCATCGGCGCGCAGGACACAGACGAGTGCATAGGGGACATGGCAGCCCCGGCAACTGCCATCACCGAGCGGCTGCGCCGTGAGTGCCTGCACCAGGTCATCAAATGTATATGTCTCGCCAAATCGGTTCTGCCATGACTTCTGCGGCGGCAACCAGTGCGCATAGGCAATGGCGGTGAATTCCAATTCCTGAGTCTGGTTGAAACGCATGAGTGAATCCTGGATCACCTCCCGGACGCTCGCCATCCGGCCTGATCCGGTACGAACCGGAGTGGAGGCGTGGACCCCCGTCTCGCCCAGCACCTGGGCCAATTGATCGTAATGTCCCTCCGCCATGGCGTTGCCTTCCACCGGATCGGACGATGACGTCGGCCGTACTCCGAATCGAGTGTCGGTGAGAAAATGATCGAAGCTGTGCTGAACCGTCTGCAGACACAGGTCGTCGTCGAGCAGGCATTTCTGCAGGATCCCGCAGTCGACGCCGGGGATTCCGGCGCCCGGCTCAGGGAACCTCGCGTCGGCTCCCCACAGCCGGACGGCGTGCAGGATCAAGGCGATGTTCGGCGGATCCCAATAGGGTCGCGCGGCATCGAGGACGAGTCGCATGTCGTCGTCCGAGACCATGCCAGCCAGGTCGCCGGAAGGATCGATCGTCAGCGGTGTGCTGCGGATTGCAATCCGGCATTCCTGCAGCCGCTGCCCTTGTGTCGAGACGACCTGAAGATCGCCCTGAGCCGCATTCCGGGGCGTCACGAATCCCCAGACCAGGACTGCGATACCGGCGGCCGCAACTCCAGCGAGCAAGACGAGCACCATCTGCCGGGCAGGTCGGAGATTGAAAAACAGTCGAAGCCGGCGGGCTCCGGGGTCACAGGCTGGCATGGGTTCGCCTCGCGCGGAGTGCCAGCAGGCCCAGCAGGCCGACATCGGTTGCCACGACGACGTACAGCGCGACCTTGAGCAGTGGCACAAACGGCCTGACGGGACGCCGCATGGGCACCAGGATGTATCCGCTGAACGATCGATAAATCGAATCGGCCTCACGCCAATGATACAGGCCCGAAGTGCCGTCAATCGTCGCATAGCGTTTGACCGCAGGATCAAAGCGGCAGACCGTCAGGAAATGGCCTGTGGTGGGATCGAGTTCACTCTGCGCGAGATGCAGGATGAATGGCGGGTCCACATGCTCCAACTGACTGGGAGAAACGAACCGAGTGCAGGCGTCGCAACCGATCGCGCTGGAGACGCGTTCGAGCTGTTCGATGGTGCAGCCTCGCCGCGGGTCCAGTTGGAAACGATGCAGGACGTCGTTCAGGGAGGCATTCACGCCCATCAGCCGCGCCAACACATACAGGCTGTTCGGACCGCAGTATGGTCCGTGGTTCCACGATTGCTCGAGTTTGAGGTATTCAGGAGTATCGGCGAGGCGCTGGGCGACCTGACCGGGTGAGGCGGCGGGATTGACGCCCGGCGCAGTTGCCGATGAATCGTCGGCGAGTGTCTTCCATCGCCCGCAGGCCAGTGCCAGGGCGATCGCAGCCCATGCCCCCCAATGGGATCGGAAGCGTCGGTCGACCGGCCGTCGACGCCCGCTGCTGCAAGTCCGCGCCTGTCCCACGGCAGACCCTCCGAAAGGCTTAGTCCCGACGTCCGGATGCCGCCTCCATCCGCCGGCATCTCAGGCTCTGTCCCGAGTCAACCACCAGTTTC
>CAZWGW010000841.1:0-3486 GCA_964633565.1 uncultured Planctomycetaceae bacterium | reverse complement strand
CTCCACGCACGGATTCGACGTCCGCACGGCCGATACAGCGGCAGCCCTGATCGGCGAACTGCAGCGCGAGCGGCCGCAGGTGGTCCTGCTGGAGCCGGAGATCCTGTGCGGCTGTGACCCAGGGGGCGCGCCATCCGTGCCCACGGTCGTGCTCACCCGCGGTTTCGAGCCGGCCGCGCCCCTGCCCGCAAACTTCCAGGTCGGGCGCCGGTTTCACAAACCGGCGCGGCTGGCACAAGTGGAAGAATCACTGCGGGCGGCCGCCGCCGGATTCGCATTCGCCACACCGTAAGGGGACAATTCCCGTCACCATTTCCCGGGAGACGCTCTGATGGCCCGTTTCATTACGACGCTGCGGTTTACGGAGAAGGGGGTTCAGGCCGTGCAGGACACCTGCCGGCGGGCGGCCGCGTTCAAGGCGGCCGGAAAGAAGCTGGGGATCAAGGTCTCGCAGCTCTACTGGACGCTCGGCGCGTACGACGGCGTGATCGTGTTCGAGGCGCCCGACGACGAGACGGCGACGGCCGCGATGCTGCACCTGAGTTCGCAGGGGAACGTGCAGACGCAGACGGTGCGGGCGTTTGACGCGGGGGAGATGCAGGGGATTGTGGACCGGCTGGCGGCGCAATCGCCGTGAAAGGCCAACTGCAGCCGGGGTCAGTGACCCCGGCCGGGTTACGTTGGGTGTCCGACTTGAATGCGGCCGGCCTCACTGAGGCCGGCTACAGAAATGGGGGACGCTCTCAGGCGGATTCCGGGACATGCGCTGCCGGGGAATGTCCCGCCGCGGCCCGCGTGAATTCCGGCGCGACGCGTTCGAACGTGATGTCGTGCCGCGTGATCTTTTTGGCGCTCACGCGCGTTGACGCCAGGTAGATCAGAGGGGCGAGCCAGGCAATGACGCCGACTACGGAACCTGCGATCAGTCCGATCCAGTGACCCTCGAGCCCGTCGGTGCGGTGTGGCACACGCAGTGCCATCCCGATTGCATAGCCGAGCGCTCCCAGCACCGCGACGAGCAGCCATCCCGTTCCGGCAACCCATGCGAGGCGCGTCCAGTGACTGCGGTGCTCCGGACAGACGGGACAGGCGACGCGCATCGTGCGCGACGTGAATGCCATTGCGATCAGCCCGGGGATGACCCCCAGGAACAACAGAAAAGCGACCCATTCCGGTTCGTGATGAAACGTCCTGTTGATTCTCTCGTGAGCCGGTCCGCCGCAGACGATGCAGACGTCCGGCAGGTCGTCGTGCTCCACCTGGTCACGGGTCAGCGTGACCCAGTCGCGTCCCGCGGGCCGGGGCCGCCGGCGGCGAGTCTGCTCGCGTTCGAGCGATCGCTTCAGGAATGCGTCCCGTACGTCCGGGCGTCGCAGCGTGCGGAACGCCCAGATGCCGACCGGCAGGCCGACGAGGGCCGCGACCGACCAGGGGACCATCGCGATCAGGCAGGCGGCAATGCACCACTCGTAGCCCGTCATCCGCCGCAGGTGGAGCGCGCCGTGAACGAGCGTCCCCGCGGCGAGTACGAAGGCCAGCGTGCCGCCGATCATGGCCAGCAGTTCCAGTTTCCAGAGGACCTGACCGGGATGGAGGAACTCGTCGTAAAACAGCGCGCCGCCCACCGCGCCCCAGAAGAGAGTGTGCAACAGGGCCACGATCAACAGCCCGCCGGCGGGGGCCTTCAGTTCCATCTGAATGCGGCGCAGGTCGAGATCGGGAAAAGCCACCTGCGGACTTTCGACCGGAATCGCAACGCTTGCCTCATTCGGCGGCGGAGTCGCAGTCGCTTGAATCCGGGACGCCTGTGAGGCAGCCGCTTGACGGCCCGATCCAACGGGACAGAGCAGCGCCTCCAGTTCCCGCCCCTCCGCTTCCAGCGCGGCGATGTCGCGGCGGCCGATATGCGCGAGGCCCAGCGTCGCCACGACCCACGTGCAACTGACGCGCTGGCCGGCGTCTCCGAGCGCCATACAGCGGACGGTCAGCGTCGCGTGATACGAGCGGATATTGGTTTCCAGGAAGGCGGCCGACTTCCGCCCGCGCTCGAAGAGCCACTCGCCGGCGGCTTGCCGGACGAGGCGGTAACCGAGTTCGCCAAAGTGGAACCTGATGTGCGCGCCCAGGTCGTCGTGCCGTGGAACTGTGAAGCCGACGCGCGCGACGGGCGACTGGCATGCCGCCGTGCCGCCAGGCGGGATGCGGGCCGCGCGGCGCCCCGGTTCGTCCGCCAACGTCGCCGCCGCGCGTCCTGCAAGCGCCGCGCGCAGGTCAATTGCAGCGAGCGCCAGCAGCACGACCGCCAGGCCCATCAGCATGTACGGAGCGGGGCGCACGCGTACTACGAACTTGCCGTCGGCAATCGTCACCGGACGTCGCCCGTCGATCTCCACGCCCAAACTGGCAGCGTCGAGCAGAGGCTGCACCGCGAGATCACCGCGTTTCAGGTCCGTGACAAAACAGATGCTGCACGCGAGGACCCCCAGCGCCCCGAGAGTGACGATCGCAGGCCGCGCCACGGGAACGGGCCGCATGGCGGCCGTGGCGAGCAGGAACAGCATTATCGCGGCCAGCGCACTGCCGGCGATCATCCCGTGGGGCCATCCAAATCCTGCGGCGGCAGCCGGCCTACCGCTCACGGTGTTGAATAATTCGGACCACGGGAAAAAGGCCGTGGCCAGGCCAAGTCCGGCAACAACAACGCCCCACAATGCCGGATTGGTGATCGTCCATGCGCTGCCCGGGGGCGCTGCGGCTGGTGTGGCAAACGCCCCCTTCACATCGGGCCGGCTCAACACAATCAGCGGCCAGATCCCGACCGGCTGGCCCAGGATGCTCCCCAGCAGTGCCGGACGCAGCCCTTCCAGCGACAGCAGGTGCCATGCACCGCGAATCACCAGCGCGCTCATTGCAATGAGACACAGCGAACCGATGATCATGCCCGCACCGACGCCCCACGGCATGCCGTCATTTCCGTCGGCGATGTCGAAGCCGTTCGTAAACAACAAAGCGGCCGGCAGCAGCAGCAGGACGCCGTACAGCATCAGTGCGATGCCCGGCGCGCGGACCTTTCGCTGAGCGGTCGCACGGTCCGCCGTGTTGAGGGACAGTGGTTGCGACTCGTCACGCGACGGCGGCGCTCCCCGAATCCAGTTCACTACCCCTGCCACCTGCCGTTCCAGGATCGTCGACGGTCCGGGGAACGCGGCGGCGATGCTCCCCTGCCCCGCCAGCGAATCCGCCCCGCCGTGCGAGAGGGCATCGAGGACTACGGCGTCGACGTCCCGACGGATCTCGCTTGCCCGCTGGTAGCGCTGCGACGGCTCCTTCGCCAGCGCCCGGTGGACCACGTCGTCGAGCCGCGCATCGACGGCCGCCTTGTGCGACGGCGGATCGAACCGGCCGAGCGGCAACTCGCCGGTCAGCATCTCGTAGAACACGACTCCCAGTGAATAGATGTCGGCCCGGTGGTCGACGAGGTGCGAG
>CAZWGW010000840.1:0-3489 GCA_964633565.1 uncultured Planctomycetaceae bacterium | reverse complement strand
CGTCTATGACGACCGCGGCATCATGACGGCCGCTCCCTACGCGGTCGTCGACGATGCCCACTGGGCGTTCGAGGGGACCGGATTGAAGCAGGGGGACCTGTTCGGCATCCATTCGCTCCACGAGCGGATTCCCGGCGGCGCGTCCGGACACGAGACGGACAAGCGGTCGAAGAGTTCCCCGCCGGAGACGCGGCTGCTCGCGCGGGGATTGAACCCGAACGGCGGCGGCGCCGAGATGGTGCTGCACGCGACACCGAAAGGGGGGGCGGTGTTCTCCGCGGGGTCGATCTGCTGGTGTGCATCGCTGCTCGTGGATGAGGGAGTGTCGCGCGTGACGGCGAATGTGCTGCGACGGTTCTTGCGGTGACGCCGTAGGACGGACCTCCGAGTCCGTCCATTCGAGAGTCGACGAACACCGTGGACGGCCTTGGATAGCCGTCCTGCGAAATGCGCACGCGAGACGCATGCCCTACAGCCCGCGCTCCTGCCGGATGCGCATCACTTCGGCCAGGACTTCCTTGACGATCCGCCCGTTGCGGGCGATGCAGGCGTACTCGACCCAACTGGCGAGGACGTTGCCGATCAGCGTGATCGTCGCCAGGGTGAAGTGGATCGTGGGGGCCGACCCGAGCTGGAAATTGGCGCGAGGGTCGGAGATCGCGCCGAACGCGCCAGTCGCGAGCAGGAGCAGCACGCAGAGCACCATGCCGGGGAGCGCGCGATACTTGAGGCGGATGTTCTCCTGCCGGGCGGCAGGGCCGAGGGAGTAGGCTTCGCACGTCTCTTCGATCCAGCGGCCCGTCCCCATGAAGTACGTCAGCGCCACGGCATGCGCCAGCAGCACGACCACTCCGGCCCCCAGCGCGTCGAGGAAATGCCACGTGACGGCCGACTGCGCCTCGAATCTCGGCGATCGCGGGTCGTCGATATTCCACCCCAGCCAGAAGGCCCACGCCAGGCCCAGGTTGGTGACGGTCGACAGAGTGAGAAAGATGCGGTTCATGTGAAGGGCTGCAGGACGGACTTCCGAGACCGTTCGCAGGGAGCGTCGACGACGAAACTGGACGGACTCGGAAGTCCGTCCTACCGGGCGGGGGGCAACTCAGCAAGGATCCGGCGCAGGTACTCCGCTTCCTCGCGGGCGGCCTGGTCCGGTTCGCGGAGGATGTCCCAATACGCGGGCGGCATCCCCTTGAACGGGTTGACATACTCAAACGTCAGCGGTCCGTCGAAGCCGACGGCGCGGGCGAGTCGCAACAACGCCGGCCAGTCGAGATCGCCGGCGGCCAGGGACGTCCATTCGTAACTGTGCGCGCCGCGCGGGATGTAACTGAAGTTGCCGGGGGCATGGCGGCGGACGTTCTTCAGGTGCAGGACGGTGATGCGTCCGCGCAGCGCTGCGAACCCGGCCGCCGGGTCGTGCCCCTGAAAGTATGCGTTCACCGGGTCGTAGGCGATCCCCGTGCGGCAGACCTCGCCGACGGCATCCTGCATTCGCACCAGCGACTCGGCGTTTGAGGTAGTGGTGTTTTCGTTGTTCTCGAGCATCAGGCCAATGTTCAGTTCCGCTGCGCGCGGGGCGACCATCTGGAGGCCGCGGACCGTCGCGCCGAACGCTTGTTCGGCCGACATGTTCTCCCCCTGATACGTCGCCGTCGTGTTGTTGATCGCCCGGATCCACGGCGCGCCGACGTCCGCGGCAAGCTGCAGGAACTCCCGGAACAATTCCCGGGACTGTTCACCGACCTTCCCCGGCAGATTGACCGGGGCCGAGCAGTAGATGCACAACAGGGTGAGACCGGCGTCTTCCAGTGCACGACGCAGTTCGCGCCGCGCCGACGGGCGAATCTGCCGCGGGCCGAGCATGTCGTAGCCGAAGGCCGTCAGCTTCTGCGACTCGTTGCCGGGGATGTCGAGGCTGGAACCGCGGGCGTCAACCGCGTCCCAACCACAGGTTCGCGCCCAGTCGATCACCTGCGCGAAGCCGAACGGGTGCCGCCAGGCGATGGAGCCGTAGAGTGCGATCTGCATGTGTCGTCAGAAGGCGTCGGTCCCGCCCGTTGTTTCCGGCTGGTCCGACTGAAGCCGCGGAGGCTGGTCGCTCACTTTCAACGTTTCGAGTGCGAGCTTGAGCGCGTCGCGCGGATCGGTGCGGACCTCCTTCGACGGGAAAATCATGAGGATCGCCACCTGCATTTCGCCGGCCTGGTGTTCGTACAACTGCAGTCGTAACTCGGGAACTGATCCCGCACCTTCGGGGGATTGCGGCTGCAGAAATGAGATCGCGGTGAAGTCCTTCGGCACGGCATACTTCGGCTCACGCGGGATCGTCTCGGTGTATTTTTCGTTGTCGCGATCCCCTTTGCCAAGCTGGTCCGGGATGGTAACCCCGATGGCATTCTGCAGGAGCAGTTCCAGATCGGTCAGAAAGGTTGCCGGGTCGTCGCCGACACCGTCATTGGCGGCCCGGATCAGGATTCGTTCGTGGTTTCCCAACACGTACAGGAACACCACGGCCGGCCTCTCGCCGGCGGGCACTTCGCCGCGAAACGCCGCGATCATGCCGGGCAGAGTGATGCCCAGGAAATTGGGCTGCCGCTCGTCCACGACGGGCGCTGCGGCTTCCTCCCCTTCAGTCGGCGGGGCGGGAGCCGCCTGCAGCGCGAAGCCCCTGGGGACCCTCATGCTGACCCCATACGCCGGTTCCGACCAGGTCGCGTCGGCCAGGTTCGTATCGAGCTTGTTGACGTACTTGAAATACTCATTCGTCTCAGCCAGGCGCTGTTCGTAGGTTTCAAGCCCGCAACCGGGAATCACGAACAGCCCGACGGACACGACCAGCGTACACCGCACCACGGAACGGGACATGACTCGCCTTTCAACGACGGCAATCCGGGGGATTCCGCAAGTAGACAACACTTGTCGATTGTCCGCGTCCGCTCCGGCTGCGTCAATCCGGCATCCGGGCGGCGTCGCGAATCCGGCTCCCCACGTGCTCCAGGATCAGCGGGAAGTAGATCACGACCGAGTAGTGGTCGCCCGGCAATTCGACCTGGTGCGACTTGTCCAGGCGGACGGCCTCCGCGAGCAGGCGGGCGTTTTTGATCGGCACGACGTCGTCCTGCAGCGAGTTGTAGAGCCACGTTTTTGCCGGATCGAGTCGATGCGCGATCCGCGTCGGCTCGACGATGCTGAGAAGTTCCCTGAGCCGCTCCCCTTCGTAGCCGGCCTTGAGCAATTCCTCGCGGACCTTGGCGGTGTCCTTCTTGCCGGTCTGGACGATTTCGTACAGGTCGGCGCCGGCGAGCATGATGAAGACGCCGTCGTAGCGGCCGTCGAGTCCGGCCGTCGTGATGCCGACAAAGCCCCCCAGGCTCGTCCCCTGCAGGGCGATGTAGCGGGCGTCGACCTCGGGGATCGCGGCGACGGCGTCCCGCGCGCGGCGGGCGTCGGCGATCCCCTGCCGCGTCGTCTCGCGGAAATCGAACG
>CAZWGW010000839.1:0-3493 GCA_964633565.1 uncultured Planctomycetaceae bacterium | reverse complement strand
GGATCGGGGCTGCATGCACAAGTCCGCAGACGGCGCAGCATGCCAGCAACAGCGCGGGCATCGCGCGTGCTGTTGTGCGGCTGCGGTGACCGTGACATGGCGGAAATGGCGCGCGTTTCATTCGGCCGAACCCCCGGGCGCGGAGTCGGGGAGCGCCCCGGCAAAACAGATGGCGGCTGCAGCATGGTCGCCCGACCGCTGATAGACCCGGCCCAGCAGCTTGAGGGCGTCAATCTGGCCGTCGGGGTTGTCGTCGTTCGAGGCGGCCTGGCGCGCGAAGTCCAGCGCGGCCGACAGGTCGCCGGCGCGAAGGCTCATTTCTCCGAGGCGCAATTGCGCGCGACGCGACCACGCCAGGTCGCTCCCGGCAGCCAGTTCCTTGAGCAGCATCCGCGCCGTCTCCGCTCGTCCGGCGGCGTCCCACTGGCACGCCAGTTCAAACCGGATGCGGCGGTCGAAGGCGACAGGCTCTGATTGGCCCAAGGCCTCTTCGAACGTCTTTCGCGACCGTTCCTCCAACCCGAGGTCCCGATACGCACTGGCGATGACCCACCAGCCGTACCGGCCGAAGAAATCCTCGGGTGCGACGTGACTCAGCGCGGCCAGCAGCACAGGCGCTTCCCGTTGTCGGAGCCGCGAATCGGTCGTCCCGCGGTGCCGCGCCAGGCTCGCCAGCAGCGCGGCCACGTCGTGTGCGCCGTCCCGGTCGAGGTCCCAGCGATGTTCCATCAGCACGACGTTCGCCCCGTGCGGGTTGTCGTCGAGGAGATAGGAGAGACACAGGAGCAGCGTCGCCTCGCGACGTGCGTCCGAGTTGCGGGCCAGCATCCGCGCGCGCAGCAGCCGAGGCAACGCGCGCCGCGGCTCCCCAGCCTCCAGCAACAGCCGGCCGGAGTAGAGGTACGCGGCGGGCTCGCTCTCGCCGCCGCGGGCCGCGTCGGTCACGTGCAGAAACCCCTGCAGCGCCGCCGCGCTCTCGCCGCGCACCAGCCGCACTTTGGCTTCGTTGAACCAGGCGTCGGCTGCCCCGAGGCATTGCGGAAACTGTTCCAGCACCCGGTGGTAGTACAATGATGCGGCGTCCCACTGTTGCTCGAGAAATGCCAAGTTGCCCAGCCAGAATAACGACATGGACGCCAGCCCGCCGTCCGGGAACCGATCGAGCGCAGCCGTCAGCGCGCGCCGGGCCGTCGCCAGTTCCAGCTCGCGTCGCTCACGCTCCGGCACTTCATGGGCTGCGAACACCGACACACCGTCGCCGTCAAGCTGCCACAACACTCCGGACGGCGTCAGCAACAGGTCCAGCAATGTTGCGAGGTCGATCCCGTCCACCGCGATGGGCCGCGAACTCCCCAGGACCAGTTGAGCTGCGGTCTGCGACCACGTCGCGGTCATACCGACCGCGTCGGTCAGCCGCTCGACGACGTCGCGCACCGGCGCCGTTCCCATCGTGCCGGTCAGTTCGATGTCGTCCGGCTGACTGCCGGACCGGCTCACGATGTCGAATCCTTCGCGCGTTGGCGGCGGCGCTGCCGGAGGCGCGCCCTGTTCCTCACTCAATTCCAGAAGGTTCACGTCCGTGGCGATGGGCGGAGCGATGACACCCCGGTCGGCGAGCAATGCGCCGGTCGTCGCGGCCGTCACCTGCCGGCAGAGGGCGTCCCCCAGCAGGTGCGCCGCCGCCGCTGCGATTCGCCCGCGGCCCGGGCCGCTCGATGGCGCCAGCCGCAACGCGCTTAGCTCGGCGGCCGCCGCGGTGAACTCACCTTCGCGCGCCCAGACCCGCGCCTGACCGAGGCGGCAGGCGTCGCGCAGCGCCGGTGCACTCGCGCCGCGGGCGATCTGCCGGTAGCATTGCATCGCCCGCTCATTGTCTCCCAAGGCTTCCGCACACAGGCCGATACGGAACTCAATCGCCTCGGCCGGTGCGCCGGAGGCCTGCTGCCGCAACTGCTCCAGGGCCTGCAGCGCTGCGCGGTAGTTGCCTCCGCGCTCCAGCAAATCGGCGTTGCTCAGCGTCGTTGCGGCCGTCGTGACGTCCAGTGACGAGGATTGCGGCTCACGCACGGACACGGTATCGCCTGCAGCCGCTGACATTGCGGATGGTGCACTCGTTGCCGCGGCCGACGCACCATCGATCTCCGGTGCGGATTCCGGCCGGCCGTCGCCCCGCGTCAGGACCAGCATGACCAGGAACACGATCCATGCCGAGAGCGCCGCCATCATCCAGAACCGCTTCGACCAGTCGGGTCGGGCGCGTTCGGGTGGATGGCCGCTGTCAGCGGAGTTGTGGCGTCCGTCGGACATGCGGGAGAACACTCGCGTCTGTGTGATTCACCGGGAACTCATGCGGGCGATCAGGCCGCAAGGTTTCCCGGACCGTTAAAGTCTCATCGTCTGCGGACCCCGACAACTTGACGGGGAATTCCTGTGCAAGTTTTCGCGCGGCGCTTCGATGTTGATGACATCTGGGATTGCAGACAGAGCGAGTCCGCGTGTCCGTACACTCCATTCACTCCCGCCATGCGTCACACGTCGGCAGCCAGCATGCGGCGTCGACGACGTCGGCACAGCATCGGGCGGAAGTAGACAGTGTGCGGTCCGCGGCGTCCGCAGTAGATGCCGGTCGATCGGATGTCCTCTCGCCTGCGATCCGCGACCTGCTCGTGCGCCTGCGGAATGTGCCGGAGGTTCGCGAAGGCCATGTGCAGCAGGTCCGGGAGCGGCTGCTTCAGGGAGACTACCTCACTCCGGAAGCGGCCCGTCAGACGGCGGCCAGAGTGCTGTCGTCCGATGAGACGGCAGGATAAGACCGGACACGATGGCGTGGTTCAGCCTCATGTTCGCCCTGATACAGGAACCCTGCACGCGGGGCGGCCAGCGGGCCGCCTGCGCCACCGTTATCGTAACTTAAACACTGGATCCCTCCGCGGGACACGACCAGGGACAGATCACTCGCGGCCAAGGATGGCGCCGGCGGGGTATCCGCAAGACACCCACAAGGAGCCCAATCCATGAGTCTGGTGATTGCCAACAACGTCTCCTCGCTGAACGCCCAGCACAACCTGTTCAGGTCGTCGGAGGCGCTGGCCAAGTCGATCGAACGGCTCTCCTCCGGCCTGAAGATCAATCGTGGCGCCGACGGCCCCGCGGGACTGGTGATTTCTGAGAAGCAGCGGGCGCAGATCGCCGGACTTCGTCAGGCTATCGACAACGCCGAGAAAGGCGCATCGGTCGTGCAGACCGCGGAAGGCGCCCTCAATGAAATTAACAGCCTGCTGGTCCGCGTCCGCAGCCTGGCGCTCGACTCGGCCAACTCCGCGGTCAACGACGACGACGCGCTCGCCGCGAACCAGGCCGAAATCGACAACGCCCTGGAGACGATCGACCGTATCGCCAACAACACGCAGTTCGGCACGAAGAAGCTGCTGGACGGCTCGGCGGGCGTCACCGGCACCCCCAGCGACACCGACGTTTCGGTCCTTAAGGCCAC
>CAZWGW010000838.1:0-3494 GCA_964633565.1 uncultured Planctomycetaceae bacterium | reverse complement strand
GCATTCTGCTGGCCAGCCACGCGCCGGTGGATGAGATCATCGCCGGGCACGTCGCCGCACCGGTGCCGGCACAGGTAGGCCGCACCGTGATGCTGACGATTGACCCGCGGCGCGTGCGGCTCGGGATGCCGGTGGCGATCTATCGCGCGGAACAGATCGTGGCACACGCGGTCATTGACGATCTCGGTTCGCAACAGGCATCGGCCAGGATTGTCAGCGCAATGGCCGCGGAGGTCCATCTCGATCAGGGGGCGCGGGTGCGCGTGGGAGTGGCGGAGTTCACTGCAGGCAGCAAAGTCGTGCCACGCGTCCGCGTGTGACGGAACCCCATCCCCAAAGTTGCCGGAGGTGTCATGCTGCAGAGCCCCCACGAACGGCGAGTCCGACGCGTGCGGCTCTGCGCTCCGCACGCAGGATT
Organism: uncultured Planctomycetaceae bacterium; assembly: GCA_964633565.1. Classification (GTDB taxonomy): domain Bacteria; phylum Planctomycetota; class Planctomycetia; order Planctomycetales; family Planctomycetaceae; genus CAZWGW01. Next base: position 3,076 of record CAZWGW010000838.1, on the reverse strand, counting down.
TCTGCGAGCGGCCGCCCTCCGGCTCGAGGATGCCCTGCGCACGGCGTCACTCCCCGGCACCGACACCGGCCGACTGGTGCTGGTGCGGCGTCTGGAAGTCGGCCGCATCCGCCCGCATTCATCCCCCGCGAGTCTTTCGGCCGGTATTGAGACGCAATTCGGCGAGCTGTTCGGTCGCGCCGTACATGCGGAGCATCCCTCCGCGGAGCGAAGCCTCGTCGTGTATTTCCATGATCGCCTTGACGCCGAAACCTGCGTCGCACTGCGTCTGGCCGCGGGGAGAAGCACGTCGGCGTGGTTCTGGCCGCTGGCAGTACCCGAACTGCGCCTCGTTCGCGGTGCACCCGATCCGCTGGTGCGGTTCCTGCTGGCGAGGGGACACTCACGGGAACCGGCGCAGCGCTCCGCGCCGCTCGTGCAGTCACTGGTCGAACACGGGTGCGTCGACCGGCTTGTCAGCGGACTGACCGAGTCGCAGGGGGCTGAACTGCTCCAGTTCCACGGGTGGACGGACATCAGGCGCAGCAGGCTGCGAGCCGCTCGCGAGCCACTGTCAACAGGCCGGCAGCCGACAACCCCCTGCCTGTCGACGGCGTGGGCCCGGGTTCTCGAACAGTGGGTCAACGTCTGGCCCACAGGCGATCCGCGGTCGCAATGGCTCGTGCGGATCGCGCTGCTGGCGGACAACCCGTTGCGTTCCCTGGGCGTGAGCGACTCCCACCAGGCGCAACAACTGCTCGACCTGGCCGCGCGCCGGCAACTGGCCGTCCGAAAGGAAGCGGCAGAGTGGATCACGCCGTCTACGGTGCGACGACCAGCGACAGCTCTCCACCACCGACAATTGAAGTCCCACGCAGCACCGAACGAAGCCGCGCCGCCGCGTTCGACATCGGACAAACCACATCCTGCGAAGCAGACAGAGACCTCGGCTGGCGATGCGAGGCGTGCTGCACCGGCAACTGAACCCGCGGTGCGCCAACCGGATGCATCACCGGAGAGGCATCCGGATTCGCGGCCCACGAACGTCTTCTCTCCGACGTCCGACAAAAGACTTGCGATCGATGCTCAATCCGACCGACGTGGGTCAACAGCGGTCCCGCCTTCGGTAGCCCAGCATACCGCCGCACCAGCGGAGCGGGCGAGAAGTGGGCGCGCAGCGAAAGAACATGAACGCCGAACGCCGCCCTCCGACTTCGGACCTCCGACTTTCGGCCTCGTACAACCGGCTGATGCACATCCCGCGCGCGCCACGCAAACGTCCGGTCCGGCCTGGCTCGGCGACGCGCAGCCGACGTCGCTGGCAGGGCTGTTTTTCCTCGTGCGTCTGATGGATGAATTGGGCATGAGCGAATTCCTCCGCTCGTTCCCGGCATGGATTGAATGCCGCTTCCCCCAACTGCTGCTGGAGCGCATCGTACACAGGATGGATGTGGCGTCTGACGATCCGTCCCTGCATGTTGTGTCCGCTGGTCTCAGCGGGGCGCAGACGGTCGCGGAATTCGTTGCACCCACCGCATGGCGAATGGTCATGGCCGAGGGCCCGGTCCGGCTGTATCGATCGCACGATCCATCGCGCACCTGGTGGCTGACCGATGCCTCCGGACGGCTGCCGCTGGGCTGCGGACGTGGTGATCGCCCCGCCAGTCTGGAGCAATTCGGCACGCGACGCAGGATGCGGCCGGTGCATCGCACCAACCGCCGACCTCTGGACGTAGCTTTCCTGGGCTGGTGGATGGCGCTTGGTCGCGCGTGTCGACGACGGACGGGCCTGCGCTGCTGCGACGTCGTGCGGCGGCCCGGACGCATTGCGGCAACGCGCACGCACGTCGACGTACTGTTCGACGTGGCCCAGGCCGACGTGCGCATCCGCAAGGCCGGGCTGGACGTCGATCCCGGCTGGGTGCCGTGGCTCGGTCGCGTCGTCTCCTTCCACTATCTGACCGGGGAACGCCGGCATGAGTGAAACCGCGGTCCTGCTCAACGAACGGGATGTCGCCCAGATTGGCAGAGCGGAAGGCTCTGCGGTGGAGCAGGGACGGCCGCCTGCGCCGAGCTTGTGCCGCTACGCACTCGCTGCGATTGCCGCTCAACTCGATCACGAGCTGTTGGACACCGAGCCGGCGGCCGAATGGCGCTGCCTCCTCGATGCCGAGCACGCGGTCGGCGCCCTCCGCGGAAACTGGGCGGCGACACTTCCGGAGTATCTCGCGCGGCCATCCCCGTCCGATCGGTGTCTGGTCCGTCTGGCGCATGAACTCGGTCTCAGCGTGCTGGAACTGTTGGCCGTCGCGTGTGCGGCCGCCGTCGAAGACGACTTGCTCGCCGGACGTGTCATCGCGCGGGTTCAGTCCCCGCTGGGAGGGTCGCGCCCCACGTTCGGGTTGCTGGCGACCGCGCTCGGCACGGGTCTCCCAACCGGGTTCAGCGCGGGTCTCCCGACCGGGTTCGGCGCGGGTCTCCCGACCCCGTCGACGGACCGACCGCAGGTCTCCCCACGATCGCCGGGAGAGTTCCTCATCCGCGCAGACCCAGCGCACGCCTTCGCCACCGGAAACGCCGTCGCGAGCGGGCTGCTGACTCTGCTCGACGACGGCGCACCGCTCGTCGAACGCCCTGTGCGCGTGCCATTGCACCTCTGCCTGGCGCTGCGCGACCGCGACGGCGCCGTCCCCGACGCGACGATCGGCGTTGGCGGTGTGTCCCGCGTGCCGCTGTCCCCCTCGCTCGTCGAGGCCGCGCAGCGCCATACACGCGGACTCGCGTCGACACCGCGGGCGCTGGCCATCCGCACGACATCGCCGTCGGAGGGGATGGCAGCGGCGGAGGTGATTGCGCAGCACCTGGGGCGGCGTCCCTTGTTCGTTCGCTCCACCAGCGTCGTGCCGGGCCTGTCTCCCTGGCTGTTGCTGCGGGGGCTGCTGCCGGTCTTCTGCCTCGACCTGCAACCGGGCGAAGTCTGCCGGCTGCCGCCGCTGCCGTTCTATGACGGTCCGGTGCTTGCAATCATCGGACCGGACGGCGGCGTGGAGACCGCCTCGGGGGCGGCGCTCAACTGGACGATCCCCTTCCCCCCCGC
>CAZWGW010000837.1:0-3494 GCA_964633565.1 uncultured Planctomycetaceae bacterium | reverse complement strand
CCCAGGTCACGCTCTTCATACCGCGCAGGCCGCCCGTGCTGCCGCCGAACCACGCACCGTTGTCCGACGTGAAGGCGACGCACGTCCGCTCTTTGAGGCCGAGTGCGGCCAGTTTGTCCAGCACCTCGCCGATCCCCCAGTCGAGTTCCGCCAGCACGTCGCCGTACAACCCGGCCCCGCTCTTCTTGTAGAACGCCTCCGACGCCGCCAGCGGTTTGTGCGGCATGGCGTGGGGCAGGTACAGGAAAAACGGCCGGTCTTTGTTCCGTTCGATGAAGTCGACCGCTTTGGCCGTGTAGCGCTGCGTGAGCGTGGCCTGGACGACCGGGTACTCGACGACGTCGTCATTTTCGAAGAGTTGCACGGGCCGCATGTCGTTCGAGTAGAGGATGCCGTAGTACTCGTCGAACCCGTGCCGCCGCGGGTAGAACTCGGGTTTGTGGCCGAGGTGCCACTTGCCGATGCACTTCGTGGCATAGCCCGCCGCCTGGAACGATTCCCCCAGCGTGACTTCGTTGTCGGAGATACCGACGTCGTTGATGCCGCCGCCCGGTGCGTCCGGGGCCGGGTTGCGCCACACGCCGTGCCGCCAGGGGTACCGGCCCGTGAGCAGTGAACCACGCGAAGGCGCGCAGTACGGCGTGGGGGCGTAGAACTGCGTGAATCTGGCCCCTTCGGCCGCCATCTGGTTGAGACGGGGAGTCTTGAACCGTGGATGCCCATAACACTCCAGGTCGCCGTAACCAAGATCGTCGGCGAGGATCACCACGACGTTGGGCCTCTCGGCAGCCGCCACGCCGTCACGCCCAGGCATGGCGGCAAGCACCGACAACAGGCCGCACATCAGCACCGGCGTGCCACGGCCGTGTCGGCCGTGCGGGGGTAGTGTAATCGTGGAGGGCATGCAACGCTCCGGAGGCGGGAAACCCGTGTGACGGCCATTGTGCAACGCAAGTCCGTTCGGGTCAAACCGGCCGATGGTGCGGTCGCGCCATGCAGTGACATGCCAACAGAAGGAAGCGAAGGCAGCGAAGGAGCAGCGGAATGGACGTAACACCCGGTATCGGTGCGCGTGCTCCCAGGCTCTTCAGAACTGGTGGCTGGTGGATTCAAGGCGGGCCAAGGTATCGTGACCGCATGCCGGTTGTTGCTGAATTGGAGGAACAACGATGCGTCGACGTGAATTCCTGTCCGCGATTGCCGCGAGCGCCCTGCTGTCTCGCACCGTTCGCTCCGCAGATTTGCCGCGCGATCTCAAGGTCACGCGCGCCGTCGGCTTCGATGTCATCAGCCAGCGCTCCAAACTGGCCGGCAAAAATGCCCGCCTGGACGTGCATGGCGACAAGGCGACCGACCGCATGCTGCGGATCGATACAAATATGGGGTTGACCGGAATCGGCAACTGTCGGGCCGACGAGGCCGCGGCCGCCCAATTGCTCGGCCGCAATCCGTTTGACTTCTATCGTGAGTCCGAAACGCGAATGATCGGCCCGCTCGGTCCGGGAACGATGCCGCTCTGGGACCTGCTGGGACAGGCGACGGGCAAACCGATTAACAAACTGCTCGGTGGCAAGGGAGCGGAAGAGGTTCCGGTGTATGACGGGTCCATCTACTTTGCAGATCTGCTCCCCCAATACGCCGACCGGTGGGAAGCGCGGTTCCGCGAGGAAATCGACATGGGGCTCGCGATCGCACATCGGGCGTTCAAGGTGAAGATCGGCCGCGGCAACAAATGGATGCCGCGTGAGGAGGGAGATGCGCGCGACGCGGCGGTGCTCAAAGTCATCCGCGAACATGCGGGACCAGACGTGCTGATCGGCGTCGACGCCAACAACGGCTACAACCTGGAAGGGACCAAACACCTGTTTGAAACAATCGGCCCGCTGAATATCGCCTTTGCGGAAGAGATGTTCGAGGAGACGGTCGACGAGTGTCTCGCCTTTCAGGAGTTTCTCCGCGGACATGGCTGGACGACGCTGGTCGCCGACGGCGAGACGCAGGGGGACCTGGATGTTTTCAAGCCGTTCATTGAGGCCAAAGCGATCGAGGTCTATCAGGCCGACATGAACCGCTTCGGGTTCGAGGGGATCCTGCAGGAGGCGGCGTGGTGCGCGCCTCAGGGGTTGCGCGTCGCGCCGCACAACTGGGGCTCGCAGATCGGCTTCTACATGCAGTTGCACGTCGGCCGCGCGGTCCCGAACTTCTATCGCGCGGAACATGACCCGCTCAGCAACCAGGTGCTGATCGCCGAGGGGTACAAGATCGCCGACGGCATCGCAACGCCGCCGGATGCGCCGGGAGCGGGATTGGCAATCAACGCCGACGCCTTCGCGGCGGACGCGAAGATCCGGTTCGATGTGCAGGCGTGAACGACAGCCAGTCAGTGTCACAACAGGCTGAGGACCACCGCCGTCAAGATGCCCGCGGCCAGCGAGACCGACAGCCCCACCCGGTCGTGCGTGTGGAATTCGATCTCCGGGAGCAGGTCACTCATCGAGATACAGACGAAGACCCCTGCCGAGAAGGCCAGCGCCGAGCTGAGCAGGGATGCGCGAATGGCGGCAAAGGGAGCGGCGTCAATCCCCACCGCGAACAGCACGGCCCCGATCGGACACATTGCGGCAAAAGCGCTGTTGACGAACAGCCGCGCCCGGCGGGACCAGCCCCCGGCCGTCATCAGCGACGTGATCGACACGGCATCCAGTGGCTTGTGCAGCAGCACCGCCAGGAACACGCTCACGCCGGCCAGCGCCGCCAGCCGCGAGTTTCGGGCCAGGTCCGCCTCGACGGCGGCCGCCAGCGCCAACCCGTCGATCAATGTGTGGACCGAAAGGCCGAACGCGACCCCGCCCCAGCTCAGGCGGTGCGCTGCGGGAACTGCCGCGGTGTGATTCGTGTCGTGGTCGTGCGCTGCATCGTGGTCGAGTCCGCACGCGATCGACTCGGCGTGGGGCGGGTGGAGCGGCTCGTGCTCGTGAAAATGGAACATCCGCAGCAGCAGGAACATCACGAGCAGCCCCACGAGCATCGCCCGCGCGGCTTCTTCCACGGACCCGAGTGCCGCGGCGTGAGGCAGCAGATGCAGCAGCGCGATCCCGAGCATCAGCCCGCCCACAAAGCTCATGGTGAGCTGCAGTCGTTTGTGAGTCAGCCGCATCCAGTCGGGCAGCATGCCCCCCGCGAGTGAGGCGGCGATGATGAGCAGGCACTGGACGGCGAGCGTCAGCGACACGGCTCACGCGCCTCCCTTGTACAGCTTCCGTTGCATGCTGGTGCTGAACGGAGTCCAGCTCGACTGCGAGTTGGGGTCGCTGGAGATCAGCGAGGCTGAGCGACTGGAGTTCGTCGCGCGTGCCTGCGCCGCAGACGCCGACCTGCGGCACGAGGTGGAATCGCTGCTCGGCGCGCACGCGAGAGCCGGGGAGTTTCTCCGGGCATCGGTGGCTCCCGGCTCGGGATCGGCCCCGGAGCCGGCCCCCCACCAGTCGAGCCAG
>CAZWGW010000836.1:0-3495 GCA_964633565.1 uncultured Planctomycetaceae bacterium | reverse complement strand
GCAAACCGTTGGCTTGCGCAAACCGGCCATCGTCGAGTTTCACCCAGAAGGAGTCGTCATCCGCGGTGGCGCAACTGACCCGGGCGAACACGTAGTACTTGGCGTCTCGAGTGACCGTGAATGGAACCTGCAAGGTGCCGACTCGGCGCCGACGTATTTCGAGGGCCTCGTGCTGTTTGGTTCGCGCGACGGATCGGCCTGTTTCCTGCGTGCCGGCGGGGGGCGTGCACGGCGACATCCTGGTCATGGACGGCACGGCCGTTCGGAAATTCCCGGCGGGTCGCGCCGGTGTGGCCGGCAATGCCGACCTCTGCCGTCCGCCCGGTGGAATGCCGCTGACGGACGCAACTGGTCCACAGTTGCTTACTCTGCAGAGTGAGTCGCGGCGCGCAGGGATTAACCCGCAGGTTCACGGCCGAGTGCAGCGAGATGCCGAGTTCCCGGCGTTCGAGTCCATACGGAAAAGGCGCTTGCGCAGCGTAAAGCCAAAAAGCTGGCATTTCTCCATTGACGCCCGCGGACACTCAGCGTAGCCTGTCTTATCAGCCATAAAAATGGCACTTGCAGGTGGCAGTAATCGCGATGGACGACCACACCCCCCTCAGTCGGCGTGAACGCGAAATCATGGACGCCGTCTACGCCCGCGGCGAGGCGACCGCCAAGCAGGTGCGGGAGGCGATGACCGATCCCCCCACGCGCACGGCCGTCCGCACGATGCTCCGCAACCTCGTCGAAAAGGAGCGGCTGCGTCAGCGGAAAGTCGGCCGGGAGCTGGTCTACAAGCCGACGAAACCGCGCGCCAAGGCGGGGCAGTCGGCGATTCGTCGTGTCGTCTCGACGTTCTTTGACGGTTCTCTGCAGAAGGCCGTGGCGGCCCATCTCGCGGACCCTGTCACCGAAGTGTCTGACGAGGAACTCAATGAACTCGTGGCTCTGATCCGCGAAGCCAGACAGAAAGGCAACTGAATGCTCGCGTTCCACCAGGTTTTCAGTGCCCACCTGACACCCGGAGTCGGGCTGGCAACGTTGTTCACTCTGACACTCGTCTCAGTCGTCGTGATTCCGGGAGCGGCGATCTGTGATCGACTGCTGCGCAGGCAATCGGCGGCGGCCAGGCATCAGGTGTGGCTGCTGGCGATCATCGCCGTCCTCGCCTCACCGATTCTCTCGGCATTTCTTCCGCGTTGGATCGGTTCCGGCGCATCCATCGCCGCGTCGAAATCCCCATCCGAAGTCCACGACAACGACCGTGCGCCGATTTCAACCTCAGTCACGAATCAGGAATCCGGCGTCCCAGATCAGATTGCAGAACCGACGAACACGTTTGTTGAACAGCGTGAGGCAGGCGCACGGATCACGACGGGCAGTCTGGTTGCGTTCGAGAGCATTGCCTTGATCGTGTGGATTTGCGGGGCGGCCGTCGTTCTGGCCTTCGGCATCGCGGGACAGTTCAGCCTGCGTCAATTGCGGCTCGCTTCGCGAGTGGTGCGAGATCCGCAGTTGCTGCATCTGCGCGACCGCGTGGCTCTGCAACTCGGCTTGCGACGGGATGTGCCGCTGTTGGAGAACGATTGTGCGACGATGCCGATGACCTGGGGTGTCTGGCGACCGATGTTGTTAATGCCGGCCGCGGCAAGAGAGTGGTCGGAGGAGCGCATGCGAATGGTGCTGCTTCACGAACTGATGCACGTCCGCCGCCGGGATTGCCTGTGGCAATGCGTGACGTTGGTCGCGGTGGCGGTTCACTGGTTCAATCCGTTGATCTGGTTTGCCGCCCTTCGTCAGCGGATCTTGCGGGAGAGTGCGTGTGATGACGCGGGGCTCGTCGGCGGATTCGTCGCGTCCGACTACGCCGAGCAACTCCTGGACCTCAGCACGAGTGGACGCCGAAACGTGATTGCGATGTGTGCAGGCATCGCCATGGCGCGTCCGCAACGGTTGAAGGGACGCTTGCAGGCGATTGTCGACGACACGCGAAACCGTGATCCCCTGTCCCGGCGCGCGAAAGCTGCATCGGCAGTCGCGCTGGCGTTGATTCTTGTGCCACTTTCAGTCGCTGCCCGGGCGAATGTTGAGACCGATGAGCCGGCGCGGAATGAAGCTGAGGGAACCGCAACGCCTTCTGGTGAGCAACCGCCACTGGTGCGGCAGCAAGTGAAACAGAAACCGGCCGGCGATGCGGAAACGGCTGACGATCCTGAACCGGTTTCGGGCGAAGTCGACACCAGTGTACTGGTGGAGAAACTGCTGCCGGACCACCGGCTGCGCCTTGACGATCAGGGTACTCCCGTCGAGCTGGTTTCTCCTCGTTCCACGGAGCTGAAGCTTCCTGCGTCAAACGAGACCATCCCAGGGCCGACTGGATACTGGTTCAACCCGTCAATCGAGCTGCTGAGTAACTCACGAACGCAGGTCTCGAACAGCATGCAAGCGGCGCAACTGATCCAGTTGTTGCATGCACTCTGTCACGGTCCGTCATTCGTCCGTCAGAAGGTCTACCATCCCCGCGAGATCGATGGCGGGTGGCTGGTCGAGGTCAGCCACGACTTCGAGAACTACCCGGGGATGATCCCGATTATTCGTCCGTACGAGATTCTCGTTGATTCCGACGGCCGCGTGACCCGACTTCGCCAGCGGCAACACGCGTATCTCGGCAGCGCCGACGTCTACAGCAACACCATCACGACGGTGTACGAGCGCGAGGTCCTGGCAAACCGCGGCATCAACTACCCCGAAGTTCTGGACGAGGAACTGAAGAGAGCCTGGGCCCGGGAGCAGGGCGTGCCGCTCAGGCACAACTCCCTCGTGTATTATCCGAACGCCGTGACTTCGGTCTCTGATGAAGACACGGGCGAACGTTTCTACGTCGAATCGAACGGGGCCAGGCTGTTTTTTCTGAACAGCAACGGGGCCACAGTGCGAATCGTCGACGCTGTGCGGGCCACCGATCTGGAGCACCTCGTGGGATCGCCGGTGGTTCGTCATCTCGAGTTGCGACCTGACGAAGTGCGCGCCACGGTCGGCAAGCACACTCTCGTGACGATCGACCGCAAGACGGGTGAGATCATGTCCGTGGTTTCGGACTGACAAAGGAGTTTCGAGTCTGATTTCCGTATCAGCCTGAGATGTCCTTTCGTCAATGTCTCAATTGGACGGAGCCAGGCCGATTCCTGGTCCAGGGCCACACTGTTCATGGCAGGGGACGACAACCATCACCGGCCACGCAGTTCGCTGGGGCATCTGACCCCCGGGCAGTTCGCGGCCCGCCGTGGGACTGCGTGCGTTCGGGCTGCGCCGTCACTCCAGCACTGACCTTGCAGCGCACGCCAACAGCATCGCTGTAAGATCACTCTTTCCCCGCCTTCCCTTTCCCTGCAATCGCCTCCAACCCCGTCGGCCCAAACGCATACGACGTCACACAGATCTTGTCGAGCAGCGCGCCGTCTTCGCGGTAGGCAATCGTCAGCGTGTGCTCGCCGGGCTTCAGAGCGGTGG
>CAZWGW010000835.1:0-3504 GCA_964633565.1 uncultured Planctomycetaceae bacterium | reverse complement strand
CCGGTCCATGCGCTCGTCGTGCGGAACACGCTGCACGTGCACGAGCAGATCGGCGGCGTGCTGGCGGATCGCTGACCTGGACATTATGGCGAGGTCTCGTTGTGGCGAGGTCTCCCCACCACGCCACGCGGTGCGACCACAGGTCTCCCCCGGCGCGCATTGTGCGGCTCATAAGGGACGGGGAGAACTTCGGTCGGACGGATGGCACGGTCGGGAGACCGTGCCATAACGGGGCGTGCCATACCGGGCTACGAGTGCTCCGCGAAATACAGCGCCGCGTACACCTTCGGGTCGATGCACCGTCGCTTACCGACGCGTTTCCGCAGCCACTGGGCCACTTGTTCCAGCGGCACGACGTGAACCTCGATGTCTTCGTGGTCATCTCCGCCGCCGTCGGCGACCCGGCGGCAGTTGGTGGCGAGGAAGAACGTCACCATCTCGCTGGACATGCCGGCCGACGGTGGCCCGGCCATCAGGAATTCCATCCGCCGCGCACGATAGCCGGTCTCTTCCAGCAGCTCGCGCCGTGCGGCAGTCGCCAGGGCTTCGGTCTCCTCTCCCGGGATGTCACCCGCCAGACCGGCCGGCATGTCGATCACCCGCTTTTTCACGGCGGGCCGGTACTGTTCTGTCAGGATGATCTCGCCGTCCGCCGTCACGGCGACGATCGCCACGACGCCGCTGGCATTGACCCGCTCGGCATACTCCCAGCCGCCGGCGTTGACGAGGCGTAGGAAGCGCCCCTGGGCCAGGGTTGTCGCCGTCTTCGGATGTTTCGAATGACTCATGTGATGAAAGAAAAAAATCCAAAAGCGGTGACATGTCCCCGCAATCCGAAATCGACATGCATGAATGGCCGGTCCGTACGGCGGTCCCTATAATGCCCGCTTGCATGGACTTCCGAACACCACGCGAACCGGGCCGCCGTTCGCGCCGACCATACCCCGTCTGTATTCAATGCCCGCTTCCGACATTGTCATCCGTGGCGCCCGCGAACACAACCTGCGGAGCGTCGACCTCACGCTGCCGCGGAACAAGCTGATCGTCATGACCGGCGTGAGCGGCTCCGGGAAGAGTTCGCTCGCGTTCGACACGCTGTACGCCGAAGGCCAGCGGCGGTATGTCGAGTCGCTCTCCACGTACGCCCGGCAGTTCCTGGGGCAGATGCCCAAGCCGGACGTCGACTCGATCACGGGCCTGGCGCCGTCGATCTCGATCCAGCAGAAGGCGACGTCGCGCAACCCTCGCAGCACGGTCGGCACGATCACCGAGATCTACGACTACCTGCGAGTTTTGTTCGCGCGGGTGGGCCAGGGGCACTGTGTGAAGTGCGGCCGGCCGATCACGGCCCAGTCGACCGACCAGATCCTGGAGAGCATTGCTGCGCTGCCGGAGGGGACGAAGTTCCAGGTCCTTGCGCCGCTGGTGCAGCAGCAGAAGGGGGAGTTCCGCGACCTGTTCGCCGACCTTCTGAAACAGGGCTACCTCCGCGCCCGCGTCGACGGCGAAGTCGTGTCGCTCTCAGACGACCTCCAACTGAAGAAACATTTCAAGCACACGATCGAGGTCGTCGTCGACCGGCTCGTCGCCGGCCCCAACATTCGCTCGCGGCTGGCGGAAGCCGTCGAGGGAGCGCTGCGGCTGTCCGGCGGCACGCTCGTCGTGAGCAGAGAGCAAAGAGCAGAGAACAGAGAACTGGCCGCCCCGGCACCAGGCACCAAACACCAAGTACCAAACACCAAACGCCCGACACCCGACACCACCGACCAGCTCTTTTCCGCCAACTACGCCTGCCCCGACTGCGGCCTCAGCTACGACCCGCCGTCGCCGCAGCTCTTCAGCTTCAACAGCCCGCTGGGGATGTGCCTGGAATGCCACGGGCTGGGGGTGGCGTACGAGTTTCAATTGGAGCGACTCATCGCCGACGAAACGAAATCGATCGCGAAGGGTTGCTTTGAACTGCTGGGGCCGCTCAGCGAGATCGGCCGGTGGCGGCGGCACATTTATCAGGGGGTGGGCCGCGCGATCGAGCAGGATTGCGGACTGCCGGAAGATTCATTCCTCACGACGTCCTGGCGCGACGTTGACGACGACGCAAAGCGGCTCTTTCTGCGCGGCATGGGGGAGCGGAACATCACGTTCGCCTGGCGCCACCGCGGCGGCGTCTGGAAACACGGCGGCAAGTGGGCCGGCTATCTGCCGGAGTTGCTCGACGAGTACCGCAAGGTCAAGAACCCGATGCGGCGTCGGCAGCTTGAGAAGTACATGGAGGTCGTGACGTGCTCGAGTTGCGACGGGGCGCGGCTGAATCCGCAGGCGCGGAATGTGCGGATCGCCTCAATAGTGGAGAGTGGAGAGTGGAGAGTGGAGAGTCAGCGAAAGCGTTCGCCGAAGCGACGCACGAACGATCAGACTCTCAACGCTCAACTCTCAACTCTCAACTCTCTCTCGCTGCCCGAATTGTGTGCCCTCCCCATCGCCGACGCCCTGCGGTTCTTCGAGTCGCTCGAACTCGACCCGACGCAGCGGTTGATCGCCGAGGAAGCGCTCAAGGAGATCCGCGGCCGGATGGGCTTTCTCCTGCGGTGCGGACTCGATTACCTCACACTGGAACGCTCCGCGCCGACCCTTTCCGGCGGCGAGAGCCAGCGGATTCGTCTCGCCGGTCAGATCGGCTGCGGGCTGGTGGGGGTCGTGTACATCCTCGATGAACCGTCGATCGGCCTGCATCCCCGCGACAACGCCATGCTGCTCGACAGCCTGTGCGAATTGCGCGACCAGGGGAATACCGTCATCGTCGTCGAGCACGATGAAGAGACGATGCGGGCGGCGGATCATCTCGTCGACTTCGGTCCGGGACCGGGCGTACGGGGGGGCGAGATCGTCGCCCAGGGGCCGGTCGAGACAATTATCGCCGAGCCGCGGAGCGTTACCGGGGCGTTTCTCAGCCACCAACGGACGATCCCGGTCCCCGCGCAGCGCCGTACGCGACAAAAGCCGGCGATCAAAGTCGTGGGAGCAAAGCACAATAACCTGCGCGGGATCGACGTCGAGTTCCCGCTGGGGCAGTTCATCTGCATCACAGGGGTCAGCGGCAGCGGCAAGAGTTCGCTCGTCAACGACATCCTGTGGGAAGCGCTCAATCGCGACGTCAACAAGGGGAACGGGACCCCCGGCGCGCACTCCCGCATCACCGGCCTGCAGCAGGTCGACAAGGCGATCGACATCGACCAGTCGCCGATCGGCCGCACGCCGCGCTCCAACCCGGCCACGTATACCAAGCTGTTCGACGTCATCCGCGACCTGTACACACAACTGCCGCAATCGAAGATGCGCGGCTACAAGGCGGGGCGGTTCAGCTTCAACGTCTCCGGTGGCCGGTGCGAGGCGTGTGAGGGGCATGGGGCGACGAAGCTGGAGATGGACTTCCTCGCCGATATCTGGGTCCCCTGTCCGGTCTGCGAGGGGCAGCGGTTCAACCACGAAACGCTGGAGGTACGGTAC
>CAZWGW010000834.1:1549-3509 GCA_964633565.1 uncultured Planctomycetaceae bacterium | reverse complement strand
ATTGGCGACAATCAATCCATGAAACGCAAAGTCTGCGTCGTCATCACCGCACGGCCAAGCTACTCGCGCATCAAGACCGCGCTGCAGGCGATTGCCGCGCATCCGGAGCTGGAACTCCAGCTTGTGGCGGCCGCGTCGGCCCTGCTCGATCGTTATGGCAACGTTGTCGATGACATTGTCGCGGACGGTTTCCGCGTCGACGCCTGCGTCCACACGGTTGTCGAGGGGAGCAGCCCGGTGACCGCGGCCAAGACGACCGGGCTGGGGATGATCGAACTGTCGGGGGTCTTCGACCGGCTCAAGCCCGACATGGTGGTAACGATCGCCGACCGGTATGAAACACTGGCGACCGCCGTGGCCGCGGCCTACATGAACATCCCACTGGTCCACGTGCAGGGGGGAGAGATCACGGGGTCGATCGATGAAAAGGTGCGGCACAGCATCACCAAGCTGGCCGACCTGCACCTTGTGTCGACCGAGCGGGCCGCCGAATACGTGATCCGGATGGGCGAGGAGCCGGAGACGGTCCATGTGACCGGCTGCCCGTCGATCGACCTGGCCGCCGAGATCCTGGAAAGCCCGGAACTGGACTTTGATCCGCTCGAGAAGTACGGCGGCGTCGGCGTTCCGCTGGAACTGTCGGAGGGTTATCTCGTTGTGCTGCAGCACCCGGTCACGACGGAGCATCACCTGGCGCGAACGCATGTCACGGAGACGCTCGCGGCCGTGCGCGATGCGGGATTGGCGGCGCTGTGGTTCTGGCCGAACGTCGATTCCGGTTCGGACGGCACCTCCCGCGGCATTCGGGCGTTTCGCGAGCGCGAGCGGCCGTCAAGCATCCATTTCTTCAAGAACATGCACCCGCCGGACTTCCTGCGGTTGTTGTACAACTCGCGCTGCATCGTGGGGAATTCGAGCGTGGCGATCCGGGAGTGCTCGTTCCTGGGAGTGCCGGCCGTGAACATCGGCACCCGGCAGGTCGGCCGCGAGCGGGGGAGCAACGTGCTCGACGTGGGGTACAACCAGGCCGAAATCCTTTCGGCCATCCGCCAGCACCTGGGCAACGGGCGACCGGCGCCGACCGAGCTGTACGGAGACGGCCGGGCCGGCGGACGGATCGCCGAATTGCTGGCGACCGTCGAATTGCGGTGCGAGAAGCAGTTGACATACCACCAGGACGAACGTGAGGAGGCCGGCGCCGGTACCGCGCATGTGAACTACGGCGCGCTTGCGGCGGCGCGGAGCGTCGAGACGGCATGATTGCAATCGGCATCGTCCCGGCCCGGGGGGGATCGAAAGGAATCCCGCGCAAAAACATTGCCTTGCTGGTCGGGAAGCCGCTGCTGGCATATACGGCAGAGGCAGCCGGGGCTTCGCGACGGCTGGCGCGCTGCGTCCTGTCGACCGACGACCCGGAAATTGCAGCGGTGGGGCGTGAATACGGCCTGGAAGTGCCGTTCCTGCGTCCGCCGGAACTTGCGACCGATTCGACTCCCTCCCTGGACGTGATGATCCACGCGGCGCGGCACCTCGATGAGATGGGTACACCTGCCGACGCACTCGTGCTGCTGCAACCGACGGCCCCGCTGCGGACTGCCGACGATATTGACGGCGCAATTGAACTCCTGGAACGCGGCCAGGCCGACAGCGTAGTGAGCGTGACAGAGGTGCCGTCGCACTACTCTCCGGAATGGCAGTTGACCCTCGGGGGCGACGGTGCGTTGACCCTGGCGACCGGGCGGCCGCTGCGGGAAATCGTGACACGGCGGCAGTTGCTGCCGAAAACGTACTATCGCAATGGGGCCGTGTATGCCGTGCGGCGCGCGACACTGCTGGACCAGCGAAGCTTGTATGGTGAGCGAAGTCTGGGGTATGTGATGCCGGGAGAGCGATCAGTGAACATCGACGGGCCGGATGAGTTAGCCGAGGCGGAACGGATCCTCGCGGAGATTCGTGGGGA
>CAZWGW010000834.1:0-1539 GCA_964633565.1 uncultured Planctomycetaceae bacterium | reverse complement strand
TGAAGAGTGTCCCAGACCAAAGGCGTGCATGAGCGTCGACGTCATCTACTTCGTGGAGTCCGTGCCGAAAGAGCTGGATGTGGCATGCATCGTCGGCCAGCTTGTGCGCGAGCGGTTCGGCCTGCAGATGGAGGTGGCGAGCTACAAGGCGCCCGCGCCGGAGTGGCTTCTGCGCACTGAACCGAAGTTGATTGTGATACCAACCTGTTACGCGGCCGACGCGTGGGGGGTGCGGAAGCACATCGGGAGGTGGCCGGCCGCTCCGTTCCTGAATCTCACGTGGGAAGAACTGTTCTGCAAGGCGAATCTGACCTGGAAATTTCCGCGCGACGGATTCGCGCAACGCCACGTACTGCACCACGTATGGGGTGACTTCTATAACGAGTTCCTCACGTCGCATGGCGTCCCCGAGGAACATGTCCTCGTCAACGGACATCCGGGATACCGACTGTATGAGGCGCCTTACAGGGATTTCTTCCCAACACGCGACGAGCTGGCCCGCAGACATCAACTTGATCCGGCGAAACGCTGGATCGTCCTGCCCGAGAACTACGGCTGGGCATTCTACGGCGAGGCCAATATGGCCGCGCGCGTTCGTGGAGGGATGGACCCGGCCACGCCGCCGCTGCTCCGGGATTATTGCCGCAATTCGCTGAGGACGGTAATGGACTGGTGCAGCGAGTGTGGGCTGAATGGCGAAGTGGAGATGATCATTCGCCCGCGTCCGACAACCCGACTGAGTCACTTTGAAGAGGTCAGCCGGGAACTGCGAGGACGGCCACTGGAAGGAGTGCGGCTCATCAAGGATGGATCGGTCAATGAATGGATCCTCGCGAGCGACGTCGTTGTTTCGTCGTTCAGCACGACGCTCATCGAAGCGGCGATTGCCGGAAAGCCGGCGTACGCAGTCGAGCCGCTGCCGCTGCCAGAGCCGTTGTGGTCCTTCTGGTACGACGAGGCCGACAAGCTCACGACGCGGGACGCGTTTCTGGATGCTTGCCTCCAGTCCGACGTTTCGAAGGGCGATCAGCAACTGCGCGAGTGGGCGCAAGCGACCCTGATGTCGCGCGGTGATCCGATCTCCAATCTTGCGGATTACATTGGACGGATCTGCGAGGGGTCGCTTAATGCACCGCCGCCGCCACAGGAAGCCGTTGTTTCGCGACGCCGGTGCGGTTTGGTGGAAGGTTTCTTGCGGGACTCCTGGCACGGTGTGCAGGAGTTTGTCTCGTGGAGATCGCCGACGAGCGGGGACAACGATTCAAAAGTTTTCGGCCGACGTGATGTCCGCTGGCGAATGAAGCGCTGGCACCGGCTGCTCAAGAACTCGGCGTGAACGACTGCCGTATGACTGTCACCCTGATCGCCGGCGCCCGCCCGAACTTCATGAAGATCGCGCCGCTGGTGCGCGCGTTCGATGCCGCTGGCATCGCGCGGCGGATCGTGCACACGGGCCAGCATTACGACCGCCGGATGAGCGACACATTTTTCGAGGAACTCGGCATCCCGGAGCCTGACTTGAATCTGGGAATCGGATCG
>CAZWGW010000833.1:2650-3520 GCA_964633565.1 uncultured Planctomycetaceae bacterium | reverse complement strand
GTCGCCGTTCCCCTCGTCATACCAGTTCGGGAACGGCAGACTCGCTTTCAGGTGTCCAAAGCAGGCCCGTGCGAACTGCCAGTTCTGTTCGTTGACCGCGCGCGAGATCTGGGCGACGAGGACGGCATTGGCTTCCTGCCGCCCCATCCGTTCCAGCGACGGCAGGGCGTCCAGGTCATTCCGCGCCGCGAACTCCTTCAGCACGTCGAGATAGACCGGCTGGTGCATCGTCTCGAAGTCGGCCGCGCCGGGGATAAACGTCATGTCACTGTCGCGATACGCCTCGCGCGGTGCGCGTTTCATCGCTTCATAAATCTGCCGCGCCTGCTCGGGTGTCGGCTGCCGAAGCACCAGAACCGTCCCGCCCGCGAAATACGTCCTTCCCGTGTCGCGGTCGACCATTTCCACGCGTACGCGATAGTTGCCCGGCTCGTCAAACCGGAGATAGCGATTCAGGAACAGCGTGTCGTTATGTCGCTCCCCTCGCTCGAGCTTCCATGCGCCGACCGGCCCCTCAAGTCTCTCGGGGAGCGGCCACGGCGGCACGGATTTTCCAGTCGGATTTCCTTCTTTGTCGAGTTGAACCGCCGTCACGCGGTAGCCGTCATTGATCCGAAGTGCGGGATAGACGACTCCGCGCAGGTAGTCGAGCGGTTGTTGCCCAGTGTTGGTTATCAGGCAACTGATGGCGATGCTCTCTCCGAGCAGAAAAGTATCGCGTTTGGACCAGAGCGTCACACTCATCGTTGCATCGGCGCGCGGCTGATCGGTCTTGTCCCCCGGTGGCTCAGCGTCCGTGGGAGACGCGGCCTCCGGCTCACGATCATTCGAAGCCACCCCGCTATGCATCACCAGCGGGCCACAGACGGA
>CAZWGW010000833.1:0-2640 GCA_964633565.1 uncultured Planctomycetaceae bacterium | reverse complement strand
GCGCCACCACTCCCCATCGCGACAGCCGCACCGGCGCCGGCTCGTCGATCGACAGCAGCCGCAGGACGCGCCGCTTGAACTCTGATCGCGTGCTCCCTGTCGCAGCCAGTGCTGCAGTCCCCGCGCATCGAGCCTGCGGACAACAGAGTTCCGCCATCCGCACGAGCGCCTCGGCATACGTGACCCGCGCACAGCCGGCGAAGACCACCGCATCATCGCAGCAGTGCTCCCGTTCGCGGCTGATCCGCCGGCTGATCCACCAGACGGCCGGATGAAAGAACAGCGCGGCCTCGATCGACCGCTGCAGCAGGTTGACGAACAGATCGTACCGCCGGATATGCGCCAACTCGTGTGTCAGCAGGACCGAGAACTGTTCCGGAGACAACCCGCTCGCCAGGGCGCCCGGCAGCAGAATCGCCGGCTTCAGCAGGCCTACCACGATCGGCGTCGAAACCCGTTCGCACCAGGCGACCAGCGGCGTGACCCGCAGCCCGATCTGCCGCGACTGCCGCCGGACGATCTCCAGCAGCACAGCATCACTCACCGGCCTGGCGGACGCCCGCAGCCGGTGCCCTCCCCACAGGGCCGCCAGCAGGCGCAGCATCATCAGCACGACGCCGACGAAGTACAGCGCCGTGGCGAACGGCGCCACCGACGCCAGCCGGCCCGTGAGTGCAGGTCCCGTCGACCCG
The DNA here is from genome assembly GCA_964633565.1 of uncultured Planctomycetaceae bacterium. GTDB lineage: Bacteria > Planctomycetota > Planctomycetia > Planctomycetales > Planctomycetaceae > CAZWGW01. The sequence goes on along the minus strand of CAZWGW010000833.1, from coordinate 1,948 downwards.
GGCCGCGGGACGCTGACCGCCCCCTGCGCCTCGACTGGACGCAGGACTCGGGGGTTGACGTGCGCCTGCGTGACGACGACCGCCGTCGCCGGCCGATCGGCAATCATCGTCGCGAGGTCTTGTTCGCGGGATTCGTCGGGCGCGGACGGCACCGCGTTTGTCGTGGCGGGCGAAGGCCGGTTGATCGCCGGCGGGGCGATGAGCCAGTACGTCGCCGGCAGACACGCGGCCAGGAGCACGAGCGCCGCCACGTCCAGTCCGTACCTTAGCCGCGCGGAGCGGCCGCGCAGACCCCAGGCAAGGCCCGCGCTGCTTGCGCCGACGATGAAGCCCTGCCACACGAGATGCACCAGCGCCAGCGTCAACCGCAGGCAGAACTCCGGATCGGGCAGGCTCAACGCCGCGGGGTGCGAGACCACGTTCATGACGTTTTCTCCTGGGACTTCTGCCGGATGATCTCGCGCAACTCCTTGAGGTCTTCGGGCTGCACGTCGGCGCAGTCGAACAGCCGCAGCACCACCGTGGCCGCCGATCCGTCGAACACCCGGTCGACCAGGTCCCCCAGCATCCGCGTCGACACCTGTTCGCGCGAGATCCGCGGCTCGAACAGGCACGCGTTTCCCTGCATTGTCCGCTTGAGGAACTTCTTGCGGACCATCACGTTCAGCGTGGTGATCACCGTGGTGTGCGCCAGATCGCGCCCCTGCTCCGCCAGCACCAGGCGGATTTCCCGCACCGGCCGCGGCGCCTGCTGCCACAGGACCTTCAGGATCTCCAGCTCCAGACCGGTCGGATGTTCGGACGCGCGGCGCGGCATGGCTTGTCGGGGGCGGGCTGCAGGCGGTTGAGAACTTCTATTTCGATAAAAGATAACGGCGCACGGAGCGCCGTCAAGAGCAATCTTCTATCAAAATAAAAGATGCGGGTGTCGTCGACCCGCACTGTAGCCGGGGTCAGTGACCCCGGCCGAATGGCCAGCGGGGCCGGCGATCCAGGCCGACCGCATCCGGCCTCACTGAGGCCGGCTACAGGTCCGCCACACTACTTCTTCCTGCGCACGTTCGCCGTCATGAACGTCGTCCACTTTCCGTCGTCCCCCTGCATGCTCGACGTCACGACGATGTGGTCGTCATCCGTGAACTCGTACGCGTCCCGGAACTTGCACGTCTTGCCGGGCGTCAGAAAGTTCGGCCCCTCCGCCTCCAGCGTCAGTTTCTTGCCGCTCTCGTCGACCGACCCGGTGTACTTCCAGAGATAGTTGAACATGGAGTCGACCCACGTCCCCACGTACTGCTTCGCCTCCGGGTCGTAGCCCACCGTCTGCACGGCGTTGACCTGCGTCCCCTGCATGTCGACCTGCGATTCGGAGATCAGCCAGAACCCGCCCAGCATCCGCGTTTTGAGCGTCCCCTTGCATTTCATCGCCGGCTGCCCCGGGGCCGCCGGCGCTTCCGCTTCGCTCTCCCATTCCCCCACGAACTTGTGCAGCCACTTGTGTTCCTGCTGCGGCTTGGGGAACTCCGGAAACTCCTGCGCGCCTGCCGGAGACATGATGCACAACGCGACGAACAGTGCCGATACGGGAATCATCTTCATGGGAGGCCTCACTGGGTCTGGGGAACGGCCCGGCGATGGGACTGTGCTGCCTCGATCATGTCCGCCAATCGATCGGACTGTCAATCGTCCGTACCACGCATTTCCAATCCGTGCGCGCCACGTTGCGCCAGGTGGTTCACACACGGCGTTCGTGCCGACCAGCCGTCGCGGACCGACCCTCAGGCCTCCTTCACCAGCGACGGCAGAATCCGCTCGTCCCGTAGTTGGCGCCGGAGCACTTTGCCCAGGACATTCCGCGGCAGATCTTCCTGCCGGACCTCAATACTTCGCGGCCGCTTGTGCGCCGCCAGCTTCTGGCGCGTAAATTCGTCGAACGGGCGGCGATGGAAGG
>CAZWGW010000832.1:0-3521 GCA_964633565.1 uncultured Planctomycetaceae bacterium | reverse complement strand
TGCTTGATGAAACGGGCGAGCAGTTCGTCAGCGGTCGCATTGCACACGGCGCCGTCGCGCCCACGCCGCTGTTTGCCGTCGAAGCCAGCACGCTGCTGAGCGGACAGCCGGTCAGCGACGAGACGCTTCGCCGTGTCGCTGAGACGGCACAGGGGGCGATCGCGCCCATCGATGACATGCGCGGCACGAAGGACTTCCGTCGGCACCTGACAGGCGTCCTGGTGCAGCGCGCTCTGTCCACGGCCGTGGAGCGTGCGAAAGCATCTGCAGGCGGTTGAACGAGGGAGCTACCCGTATGGCGCATCAGTGTATTGTCACTGCGACGATCAACGACCGCGAGGAGACATTCCTGTGCGAGCCGCGGCAGACATTGCTCGAAGTCCTCCGCGACGTGCTCGACCTGACCGGCGCCAAGGAAGGCTGCAGTAACGGCAATTGCGGCGCGTGTACTGTGGTCCTCAACGGCCGCCCCGTCGACAGTTGTCTCGTGCTGGCCGTCGAATGCAACGGAGCGAAGATTGAGACGGTCGAGGGCCTCGCGCAGGCTGACCACCTGTCGCCGGTCCAGAGCGCTTTCCTCGAGAATGCCGCCCTGCAGTGCGGCGTCTGCACACCCGGATTTCTCGTCGCCGCGACCGCCCTGTTGCGCTCCAATCCGCAGCCGACGGAGGCCGACGTCCGCTGGTATCTCGCCGGCAATCTGTGCCGCTGCACGGGATATGACAAGATCGTCCGCGCGGTTCTCGACGCGGCAGAACGACAGCGCGCCGCAGAACGCTCCCCTGCGGGTCGCGGCTAAACGTGCAATTCTGCACGCGAGAGCACGGTGTAGCGCGGGCCGTCCCTGTTCAGTTCCGACTGAAAAAGTTCGACCGATTCTACGTCCGTCGGACCGAAGCAGGTTGACGCATGCTGCTCGACAAGTTCCCGCAGCGAGTCCGGCGGGCGGCTCTTGATGCGCGCCAGCGTGACGTGCGGATGAAACGGCCGCTGCTCGCGCCGGAACCCCAGTGGATTGAGGCCGATCTCGATCTGCTCGGCCAACTGCGACATCAGGCGGGGCTCGGCGTATCCGACCCACACCACCGTCGGCCGGTCGAGGTGGGGGAACGCGCCCAGGCCGCGCAGTTCGGCCGTGAATGACGGCGCGTCACGGATCGATTCGGCGATCGTTCTGGCAATGGCCGCCGTCTGTTCCAGTGGCACGTCTCCCAGGAACTTCAATGTCACATGCAGCTGGTCGGGCGGCATGGCGCGAACGGCCCGGCCCATCTCGTTCAGTTCGCGGAGCACGCGACGCAAGTCCGGTCCACAATGCACCTGCACCGCAACGAAGGACCGGACCGTCTGTGCCATTCCGATTGCCCTCCCGTGCGCTACGGCCGCTCGCCCCACAGTCGCTTGAGTTCGTCGAAGCCCCGCAGCGGCTCCTTGCCGTGCTCCTGACCGGGCGACAGCGGTGGCGACGCGGACCGGGGATTTGCCTGCGGCGCGGGGGCCGACGGCCCGCCTGGGGCGGCCGTCCGGGTCCCGTGCGACTCCTGCCTCCGCCCGCCGCTCCGCTCCGCCCCAGGGGGCACCATCGTCAGCGACAGCCGGCGGCGCTCCCGGTCCACCCCTTCAACCCAGACCGTGACGATGTCGCCGAGTGCGACAACGTCGTGCGGGCTGCGCACAAACCCGGTCGACATGCGGCTGATGTGCACCAGCCCGCTGTCTTTCAGCCCGACGTCGACGAACGCGCCGAAGTCCACGACGTTGAGTACGGTCCCGCGCAGCTCCATGCCCGGTTCGAGGTCGTCCATCGTCAGGACGTCCTGCTTGAAGATCGGGCCGGCGAGGTCCGCCCGCGGATCACGGCCCGGCCGTTTCAGCGCGTCGATGAGATCGCGGAGCGTCGGGACGCCGACGTCCAGTTCCGCCGACAGTGCCGCCACGTCCATTCCGTCCAGCCTGGAGCAGATTTCTGCGGCGGCGTCCGTGCGGAATGCAGTCGAACTGACGCCGGCATGCGCCAGCAGCCGCTGCGCGACGGCGTAACTCTCCGGATGGATCCACGTCGCGTCGAGGGGGTCGTCGCCGTCGACGACCTTCAGGAAGCCGGCCGCCTGCGTAAACGTCGCCGCACCAATCCCCGGTACGTCGAGCAATTGCCGCCGGCCGGCAAAGCCGCCGTGCTGCTCGCGCCATGCAACAACGCGCCGCGCGATCAGTTGATTGAAGCCGGATACGTGCCGCAGCAGCGCTGCGCTGGCACGGTTCAGGTCGACCCCCACATAATTGACGCACGACTCGATGACTTCGTCCAGCGACTCGCGCAACTCCTTCTCGCTGACGTCGTGCTGGTACATGCCGACCCCGAGGTGCTGCGGGTCGATCTTGACCAGTTCGCTGAGCGGGTCCTGCAGGCGCCGGCCGATCGAGACCGTGCCGCGGACGGTCGCGTCCAGGTCCGGGAACTCGTCGCGCCCGGCCGGGCTGGCCGAATAGATGCTCGCGCCCGCTTCGTTGACAATCACGTACCGCGCGTCGGGAAGCTCCGCAGTGATCAACTCAGCCACCAGTTCCTCGGTCTCGCGGCAGGCAGTGCCGTTGCCGATCGCCACCAGCCGGCAGTCGTATTGCCGCATCAGTTCGGCCAGCTTGCGGCGGGCATTGGCCCGGCGCTCGTCGGAGCCGGTCACGAAGACAACATCGTGCGCCACCAGCCGGCCGAGTTCGTCGAGTACCACCGTCTTGCAGCCGGTCCGCAGCCCGGGATCAATCGCCAGCACGCGCCGGCCGCGCAACGGGGGCTGCAGCAGCAGGTTTCGCAGGTTGCGGGCAAACACGCCCACCGCGTGCCGCTCGGCGCGCTCGGTCAGATCGCGGCGGACTTCGCGCTCGGCGCTCGGCCACAGAAAGCGATCGAGGGCGTCCGTGACGCAGCCCGACAGGAACTCCCGGTACGCGCGCCCGGACAGGTTCAGCCGCCGGGCGACGTCGTCTGCCAGCGCGATTTCCTCGCAAGTCAACTTGACGCGAATCGCCTTGGCGGCCTCCCCCCGATTCAGGGCCAGCACGCGGTGCGGCGGGATGCGGGCGACGTCCTCCGAGTAGTCAAAGTAGTCGCGATAGGGCTGGGCGTCCGGTGCGTCGGCCGAGACCACCGATGAGACAATGCGACCATTCCGCCACGCCAGCTTGCGGACCGCCTCGCGCACGTCACCCAGCTCAGAGATCCGCTCCGCGAGGATGTCTGTCGCGCCGGCCAGCACGGCGTCGGCGTCCGGCAGGTCGCGGGCTGCGGGACAGTTCGCCCAGCCCCGACTCGCCGTTCCAGCTCCGCTCGGCGAGTGGCGCGAGGCCGCGTTCGCGCGCCGTCGCGGCGCGCGACCGCCGCTTCGGCCGGTAGGGCAGGTACAGATCTTCGAGCCGCTTGAGCGAATCGGCCTGCTCGATCTCAGCGCGGAGCGCGGGGGTCAGCTTCCCCTGGGCTTCGATCAAGCGCAGAATCGCAGCGGCCCGTTCGGCAACCTGAC
>CAZWGW010000831.1:0-3525 GCA_964633565.1 uncultured Planctomycetaceae bacterium | reverse complement strand
CGGCGCGTGCTGCCGATCCCCGGGGAAGTCCTCGTCCAGACCGGACAGCGCGTCGACGCCCGTGATGTCGTCGCCCGCACCGAACTCCCCGGCGACGCCACCCCGATCAACCTGTCCAATCTTCTGTCGCTTCCCGCGGGGGACGTCCCCGGAGCGATGTTCAAGAAGGAGGGGGAGTGGATCGGCGTCGGCGAAGTCATCGCCCGCACCAAAGGGATTTTCGGCATGTTCAAGACCGAACATGCCTCAAAGGTCGCCGGCACGATCGAGTCGATCTCCAGCGTTACCGGCCAGGTGATCGTCCGCGGAAAGCCGATCCCGGTCGAAGTGCGGGCCTATCTCACCGGTAACGTCGTCGAAGTCCTCCCCCGCGAGGGATGCGTCGTCGAAGCTGCTGCGGCGTTCGTGCAGGGGATCTTCGGCATCGGCGGCGAAGCGTACGGTCCGATTCGCATGGCCTGCACCAGCCATACGCAGGAGTTCGAGTCGGACCTCATCCACACGGACATGAAGGGACAGATACTCGTCGGCGGCGCGCGCGTGACGGGCGAGTGCGTCCGCAAGGCAATCGAAGTCGGCGCGGCGGCGATCGTATCGGGGGGCATCGACGACCAGGACTTGCGGGACGTTCTCGGGTACGATCTCGGCGTCGCCATCACCGGCACCGAGCAGATCGGCGTGACCCTTATCATCACCGAAGGATTCGGCGAGATTGCCATGGCCGAACGAACGTTTCACCTGCTGGCCGCGCACGCCGGCGCCCAGGCCTCCGTCAACGGGGCGACGCAGATTCGCGCCGGGGTCATGCGGCCCGAAATCGTCATTCCGATCGCCGAACAGGCCACATCGGTCGAGGCCGGGGCGAAGCTGCTCGCGGCCCCCCTGACCGTCGGCTCCTCCGTGAGGATCATCCGCGACCCGTATTTCGGGGTCATTGGCACGGTGGCTTCACTCCCCTCCGAACCGCGCGTGCTCGATTCTGGTTCCAGGGCTCGCATCCTCGAAGTCGACACGGAATCCGGCGAACGCCTGGCCATCCCCCGCGCCAACGTCGAAATCATCGGAGGATAAAATGGGGACGACCTGTTTGGGACGCCGACAGCCGTTCGCTCGCGGACGCGCGAGGTTGCTCCGCAATTTGCAGTTTGCACGGGCTGCGCGAGCGGCCTGCACGACCGCGTGCAGTTTGCAATTTGCAATCCCCTTCGTCTCCCTCATCGCCCTTGCTCCCCTTGCCGGGGCACAGGAGGCTCCTGGTCCACGCCCTCCCGCCGCCATCTCCGCCGCTGACAAGCCTCTGGACAAGGGCAAGTCCCTCCTCGTCACGGTCCAGCTTTCTCCAGACGACAATCCCGGGGCGTCGCCGAAGCGTGTCGAGAATTACGTCGTGTACAAAGCCGGAGAGTACGGCGGCGTTTACGTCGAAGCCGGGCAGGCCACCCCCACCGAGCACGACTACAAAAAAGGCAACGTCGAAATCCCGGTTGAGGTGCTCGATGCCGACATCGGCGAGCCGTACTGGTTCCGCGCATTCGCCGTCAGCCCGGAGGACGCCCGGTCGATTTACGTGGAGACGACCGAACCGGTCCGTTCCGAACAGCAGATGTTTGACGGCGGACGCTTCTGGCTGGCGGTCATCGTGACTGTCGTCTGCAGCGCGGTCGTGCTGTTCATCCTGCTGGCGCGGACCGGCCGACCGCTTTACATCCGCAAGATCGCCGGGCTGGACGCCATCGAGGAGGCCGTCGGCCGCGCAACGGAAATGGGGCGGCCGTGCCTGTTCGTCCCCGGCATCCAGGACATGAACGAAATCCAGACGATCGCCGGCCTGACGATTCTCTCCCGCGTGGCCGCGCGGGCTGCCGAATATGACGCCACGGTGGAGGTCCCGACCAGCCGCTCGCTCGTGATGACGGCCGCGCGCGAAACGGTGCAGGCGGCCTTTATCGCTGCGGGCCGGCCCGACGCCTACAACGAAGACCGCATCTACTACGTCACCGACGAGCAGTTTGGTTTCGTCGCGTACCTGACGGGGCACATGGTGCGCGAGAAACCGGCCGCCTGCTTCTATATGGGCTCGTTCTTCGCCGAATCGCTGATCCTGGCGGAGACGGGCAACTCGATCGGCGCGATCCAGGTCGCCGGCACGGCCCAGCCCTCCCAGTTGCCGTTTTTCGTCGCTGCCTGCGACTACACGCTGATCGGCGAGGAGTTCTTCGCGGCGTCGGCCTATCTCTCCGGAGACCCCGACCAGCTCGGCAGCCTCAAGGGGCAGGACGTCGGCAAGATCATCGTGGGGGGACTGCTGGTCATCGGCTGCGGCCTGTTCACGGTCGCTTCGCTGTCGGAATTTGAACAGTTCAAGGGCATGGCGGAACTGCTGGCGGTCTTCCGCTCGGCGGCGGAATTCCTGCGCGACACGGTCCTTTCGAGCGGATGACGTCGCCGTTCGCGGCGTCATGATCCCGAAAAGCTGATTGCGGACGGCTGACCACTGGCACCTTCCATGAAACGCACCCTCCCCCTGATTATCACGGCCGCCGGCGGATTCGTGCTGATCATCGCGTACTTCATCCCGGCCACCGAATCGTGGGGCGAAGAGGCCGCCATCTGGTTCGATGTACTGGCGGCCATCGCGTTCGTCCTCGGCGGCGGCAACCTGCTGAAGGTGCACCTGAAGAAGATCAGCGACCGCAAGGCTGGCTGGGGGTATTCCGGCGTAACGATCGTCGCGTTCCTCATCACGCTGGGAGCAGGCCTGCTCAAGGTCGGCGTCCGTCCGTCAGCGGACCTGGAACACTACGGCGAATCGTTCGTCCACGTGCCTCTGGAATCGCTCCCGACCTACGAGGTCGACGGCTCAATCCCCGAAAAGGCCGACGGCGCGGAACTTCCCGCCTCGGTCCGCCGCCAACTGACGGAGCAGAATGGCAAGCTTGTGTTTCGCGGCTGGATGCGGCCCAACCAGAAGACCGACCTGCTTGGATTCCAGGACGAACTTGCGTGGCAGTGCGCCGTCGAGAGGCTCGCCGCAGAAGCATCTCCGGGCGAAGACCTGAAAGGGCTGACCTACTACGTCGAGCACGAGGCACTGGCGTTCGGCGGCTACATGACCGACAACCACAAGGCCGCGTTGCAATTACTGCTGCCCGACGCCGATGCGGAGCCAGCCATTGATGCCCTGTCCCAGGCCGCCACGCGCGAGACCTCCGTCGACGTCGCCGAAATCCCGGTCAGGCTGGACATCCCGCTGGACGAGCGGAAACGCATCTCGGCGGCCGACCGGCGTCTGACGATCAAGGGTCCGATGTCGTTGCGATTGCGCGGGCAGCTCACTCGGGACTGGGCTCATTATCCCGTTGCGCGCGTCCCGTCCGCCGCGCAGCGGCAGGACTTCCGCCGCGAGTTGGAACTTCGCGGACAGCCGCTGAACGACGAGCAGGCCCGGCGTTTCGACCGAGTCCTCGATTCCGCGTGGACGGCCGACCTGCTGCGCGCGGCGCTCAACACGGCCGGGCTGGCGCA
>CAZWGW010000830.1:0-3529 GCA_964633565.1 uncultured Planctomycetaceae bacterium | reverse complement strand
ACCGGCTTCACGCAGCGATTTGCCGAGGTGCGGGCCGTTCTCGACGTTCTGCAGGCGGAACAGCGACCGGCCGCTGTGCAGCATCGTGCGGCTGGGGAGACAGACGGCCGGGATCGTCCCGCCCATGCAGTAGGCGTTGGTGAAGGCGAAGCCCTCATTGGCGAGCCGGTCGAGGTGGGGGGTCCTGATGTGCGGGTTGCCGAGCGCGGCGATCGTGTCGGCCCGCTGGTCGTCGGTGAACAGGAACAGGACGTTGGGGCGCGTGTCGGCGGCGTGAAGTAACGAAAGGGTGAACCACGGAGACACGGAGAGCACGGAGACGAATAACAGAAGGGAGGGCCGGAGCATGATGGCTCCCTGTGTGTGGAGGGTTTCGGAGAGTGAGGCTCAGGCCAGATTACTCGGCCTGCGTCAGGATTCCCAGCCGCCAGGGGATCTCTCCGTAGGGCTTGCCGCCGCGGTCCTCATCTCGGACACCCTGAAACAGGAATTGCCACTGGCGTGAGGGAATCTCGAGGTGCTCGTCGATGCCGGACCGGATCATTTCGCCGTGACTGATCGAGTCGGTCCACGCCCCACCACTTTGTATGACATTCCGCAGGGAAGCAAAGGCCTGATCGCGCGTTGCGGCGACGGGAGACCATTCCCCATCGAGCCGTTCGGCCGAATACGCCTTCTGGTACCGCCAGCCGTGGCCGTTCTGGGCCTCGATGATCGTCAGATATTTGACGGGGTTGGTGTCGGCGTCAGCGAGCCGGTAGGTGTGGCTGGCCTCGAACACGTCTCCTTCCAGCGCCACGACCGGCTCGGACCAGCCACCCGGGAACTGGCCCAGCGACGTGCGGCTGCGCCACAGATGCCCGTCGAGTGATGTGAAAAAGAGATACGCGTGCTGCTCATCGCAGATGATCCAGAAATCGAGCCACGCACGCGCCTGACCCTTCGGGACGCCCAGCGGCTGGAGTTTCGACCACGTCGCGGGATCGTCGAGGTCGTCGGTGACGGCATACGCCGGTTGGTAGTTCGGCGTCCATGCTTCGTCTGACGCCTGGCAGATCAGATACCACTTACGGTGCGGTCGGAAGTAGAAGACCTGCGGCGCGCAGCAGAATCCTGCGTGATTCGGCAGCACCTGCCACGCAGCCTGGTCTGCCTCCTTCCAGTCCGCGAAGTTCAGGTACACGATCGCGTGGCTGCGCTCCTTCCCGCGGATCGTACAGAACAGATGCCAGCGGTCGGCGTGGCGGACGATTGACGGGTCTTTGATGGAGAATACGTGGAGACCCGGCAGGTCGCGCGGCGCGACGACGGGAGTGGAGGTCGTCCAGCGAAGGTTGCTCGCGGTGAGAGTGCCCGGTGGTTCCGCGGCATGCGACGTGAAAGAGATTAACCACGGAGACACGAAGAGCACGGAGAAAAGAAGCGTCATGCGGGACATGATCACCTGACCGGTTCACAAGTCAAAAGTTGTACAATCCCAAGTTGGCAGAGAGTGTGCTGCGAGTGACCATTATGAATCTGTCTCTGTTTGCTTTTCCCTGGTCGGCGGCTCAATTCCCAACAGCCGGAAGAAATCCTCCCGGTGCGTTTCAGGCAGAGGCTCCGCGCCCAGGGCGGTCCAGATCAGGACCGCCGCGTTGTTCTCCGGCGTCACGCCGTCCGACCATTCGTGATTGATGGCCGCGACGAAGTCGACGTAACCGTCGTCATCAAGCGGTTCGGTGATCAGCGTGGTCTCGGGAGCGGGCCTGATCGTGATGTCGGCTGCAACGCCGCCGCCGGTGCGCAGAATGACGCCCCACAGGACGACGGTCGCGAACCAACTCCGATGCCCGGTCACATGGAATGCCCTTCGAATTCGGCAAATCTTAACACCACTTTCACGGGTGCTTGATTCCCGCACGGCATGATGGTCCGGGCAACGAAAGTGGCGCGCCTCGCCGCTCGTGAACTGGAATCACCAAACTGCATGCTGGGTTTCGAAGAAGCGGCCGTCAAGTCCCCTGTCGATCGATTCTTTCATCCCGTGTACGAGGCCGCGAAGCTGCGGGACGAGCCGGTCCGCGTGCAGATTGCGGGCACGCCGTACGTGCTGTTCCGCGACGCGGCGGGACAGCCCGGGGCGCTGATCGATCGCTGCCCGCATCGCTTCGCACCCCTGTCGCAGGGATGGGTCAGGAACGGCCGACTGACGTGCCCATATCACGGGTGGAACTTCGATCGCGCGGGTTGCGGCAAGAGCCCGTCACAGCCGCGCCTCACGCACTGCGACGTGGCGGCGCTCCAGGTCGTGGAGCGGTACGGATATCTGTGGGTCGCGGGGGCCGGTGTGCCGCGGGATTTGGCCCCGGACTTCGCCTGGGAGCGGTTTGATTTCACCGGCGGGATGTCGATTCACTTCCCGGCGCCGCTGCACGTGACGCTCGACAACTTCGGCGAGAACGAGCACACGCCGTTCGTGCACCACCGGCTCGGCTGGAACGAGTGCGACGTCGACACGCTGGAGTTCGAGGGGGAGAACCACGCGGACCACACCGTCTCGAAATACCACGCCCGCCAGCGGAACACGCTGATCGGCACGCTCGTCGGCCTGCACCCGAACGATTACATCCACAACGAGTACGAAATCTGGTTCAACCCGGTGCGATTGCAGCACCACATCTTCTGGACCGACCCGTCGCGCAAGGAGACTCGCGGCTTTCAATTGCGCGCAGTGATTTACCACGTGCCGGAGACGGAGCGCTCGACGTGGATTCACGTGTTTGTGTGGATCAGGGTGCACGACCGTCCGCCGCTGGGGGGCCTGCTGGTGCCGGTCGTCCGGCAGGTCCTGATGCGGATGGTCCGGCGCGAAATGGTCGACGACGCCGAGTTCATACCGGCGGTGGCGGACGTGCCGTTTTCGACGAAGGGGATGCGGCTGGGAAAGTACGACAAGACGCTGGTGCAGAACCACCGGCTGCTGGAGTCGATCTACTGGGGCTGCGGGACTGCGCGGCGGCATGAGGAGGGGCATGGCGATGGGAGGCAGCGGCGCTCCGTCGACCCGGAGGCGGCTGAGACGCTGGTGACGGCTGACGTGTGATGCAGATCGCGAATAGTGGGAAGTGCGTCCAATCAGCGGGCTGACGCCCGCCGCTCGCCAACAGGCTTGCTATTTCGCCGGTGGTTCGGCGGCCTGCACGAACGAAATCACGTCCGCCGCGTCCTGCGGTGTGAGGTCTTTTTCCAGCCCCTCCGGCATGAACGATTTGCCGCTGGCGGAGAGTTCCTCGATGTCGACCCGCAGGATCACGTCGCGCGTACCGTCGGATTTGGCGAGCGTGATATTGGTCGCCGTCTCGTCGACGATCATCCCGGTGAACACGCGGCCGTCGCGCGTCGCCACGGAGTACGAGGTGAACTTCGCCTCCGCGGCGCGATTGGGATCGAGGAGCGCCGTGAGCTGTAAGTCGGTCGATTTGTTCTGCAGTGTGGCGAGCTGCGCGCCGACGTCGTTTCCGACGTCGTGTTGCTTGTGGGAGGCCGG
>CAZWGW010000829.1:2414-3532 GCA_964633565.1 uncultured Planctomycetaceae bacterium | reverse complement strand
AGACGGGGATGTTCTTTGCGGCCAACGCCGCGGCGGCATGGTCCTGCGTGGAGAAAATGTTGCAGCTCGACCAGCGGACCGAAGCGCCCAGTTCCAGCAGTGTCTCGATGAGCACTGCCGTCTCCACCGTCATGTGCAGGCAGCCGGCGATTCGCGCACCGGCGAGCGGCTTCGTCGGGCCGTATTTCCTGCGGAGGGCCATCAGGCCGGGCATTTCGATCTCGGCCAGGTCAATGGCTTTGCGGCCGAGGTCGGCAAGGCTGAGATCCTTGACCTTGTACGGGAGGGGTTTGGCGGGAGCGGCGGTCGGCATGGGAATTCCTGCAGTTTTGGGTGATTCAGTCCAGAAACATAGGGGATGAAAAGTGCACGGGCAAGATCCGGCGGATGGTTACCGTGGAATTCCGTGATATAATCGCGCACGGATTCGACCCGCCCAGTTCAGCGGCCGACGTTGTCTGAGCTCACTTCGACGCGTGTGGAGCCTGCCCGATGCTTCGGTACACGTGGCTGTGCGCATTGGTGTGGATGGTACCGGGATTGGCAGCGGCCGCCGACAACGTGCCGATCGTCACACGTTTCGACGAACTGCTGGAAGCGAAGACTCGTGCCGAGCAGGTTCCACTCGCGGAACCGTGCGATGACGCCACGTTCCTGCGACGGGTCTGGATTGATCTGGCCGGCCATGTCCCCCCGATTATCCCGGCGCGGGAGTATCTGGCCGACCCGGACTCGCAGAAACGGGTGCGTCTGGTGGATGAACTGCTGGCCGGCGAAGACTTCGCGGAGCATTGGGGGCGCGTGCTGACGGAGGTATTCACAGACCGGCGTCCCGTGCGGCAGGGCTCGCACGACGGCCAGGTGCTCGGCCGCTGGCTTGCGGAATCACTCAGAGACGGGCGGTCGTATCAGCAGATTGTGCACGACCTGATCGCGGGGGACGGCACCACAGAGAGCAGCGGTGCGGCCAATTTTCTCTTCCGGTACGAGGTCGCCCCCGAGCAGTTGGCCGGCGCCGTCGGCCAGCGGTTCCTCGGGGTGTCGCTGCAGTGTGCGCAGTGCCACAACCATCCCTTCCAGAAGTGGCAACAGGACCATTTCTGGGGCGTGGCGGCGTT
>CAZWGW010000829.1:0-2404 GCA_964633565.1 uncultured Planctomycetaceae bacterium | reverse complement strand
CTCCAGCACCTTCTTGCACATGGCGAAGCTGAAATGCGAGCCGTGGCCGACGTCCGTCGCGGGGAACTGCAGATCGACGACCAGGATACGCAGCCGGAGGAGGACGGCAGCAAGCCGCAGAAGACCGTGGCGCCGCGCTTCATCGACGGAACGGCGCCGCCCGCTGAGGCGTCGCGCCGCGCGGCATTGGCGGATTGGGTGACTGCCCCCGCCAACCCATTTTTCGCTCAGAACGGCGCGAACCGCGTCTGGGCGCAACTGTTCGGACGCGGACTGGTGCATCCGCTCGACGATCTGGGAGGCGACGCACCGGGGCCGCAGGCGGATGTCCTGGCCGAGATCGGTCGAGAGTTTGCAGAATCGGGCTTCAACCTGCGGCAACTGCTGCGGTCAATCGTGCTCAGCCGGACATACGCGCGACAGCCGGCGTCGGGTGGGCCATCGAGCGACCCGGCTGAGACGAGGCGGCACGTCGAATCGTATGCTGTATTCCCAGTGCGGCCGCTCACGACGGATGAAGTGTACGCGTCTGTGGTGCAGGCCACCGGCTACACCGGAGTGGATGAGGAGGGCCGGCAGCAGGAGATCGCGAACGACCCGAATGCGGAGAACGCCTACGCGTACCGCGACTGGTCGACGGAACTGATGTCCGAACGGGCGCTGACGGTGCAGCGCTCGCTCGTGCTGATTAACAGCGAGTTCGTACACGAAGCGGTTCGCCAGGGAGCGCGCAACGCCGTTGCAGCCCACGGCACACGGCCGGGCGAGCGGCACATCGAACACCTGTTTCTCGCAACCCTGTCCCGGAAGCCCACGGCCGACGAATCGGCAGAAATGCAGCACCTGCTCGAACAGGCGGACTGGCAACAGCAGGGCCTGGAGGACGTGCTGTGGGTGCTGCTGAATTCGGCGGAGTTCAATCTGCAGCGGTGAGCGCGGGGGATGAGGGATCTGGGATGAGGGGCTTGAACAGTGCGATCATCCGCCGATGAGATCAGGAGACGTGTCATGCGAAAACAACGAACGAGTGTTCATACGCGGCGCGAAATGCTGGGTGGGAGTCTGGCGGGGTTGCTGGGCTGGGCGCTCACACCGTCGGTGGCGCGGCTGCTGGCACAGGACATTTCGGCGCCGGTCGCGAAGGCCAAGGCCTGCATACTGGTATGGCTCAACGGAGGACCGAGCCATATCGACACGTTCGATCCGAAACCGGGTGCGCCGACCAACGGTCCATTTACAGCCATTGATACGGCCGTCTCGGGCGTGCAGTTCGCCGAACACCTGCCGAAAATGGCCCAACAGGCCGACAAGCTGGCGGTCGTCCGGTCGCTGTCGTCGGTCGAGGCGGACCACGACCGCGCGTATTACTTCCTGCATACCGGCAATCAGTTGCAGCCGACCGCTGAGTTTCCGTCGCTGGGGGCCGTGATGGCTCAGACCCGGTCGACCGAAGAGTCGGCATTGCCCTCGTTCGTCACGATTGGATCGTCCGGGAACGGCGACGGCGGGGGCTTCCTGGGACTGGAATACAATCCGTACGTCGTCGGCGACCTGGCGAACCCGATCGCCAACATCGCATCGCCGGAAGCGGTCAAGGAATCACGGCTCACGCGCCGTCTGGAGGCGCTGCGGCGCTTTGACGGACGGTTTGCCGGCTCGGTGCCGCAGTCGACGGTGCAGGATTACGGACGGTTCGCCGCGAAGGCACTTAACGTCATGCGCGGACCCGGGTTGGCCGCGTTTGACCTGTCTCAGGAAACCGCCGAGACGCTCGCCCGGTACGGGGCCGAGGCGGAGGACGCGTACTTTCAGCGGGCGTGTGTCACCGCGCGGCGGCTGGTGGAGCATGGGGTGCGATTCGTCGAAGTTGTGCTGGACGGTTGGGACACTCATGCAGACAACTTTAACCAGGTGACGGCGCTCTGCGGACAACTCGATCCGGCGCTCTCCGGACTGATTGCCGACCTGTCGGATCGGGGCCTGCTGGACGAGACCCTTGTGCTGTGCATGGGAGAGTTCGGCCGCACTCCGACGATCAACGGCGACAACGGACGCGATCACTGGTCCGACGCGTTCTGCGCCGTGCTGGCCGGTGGCGGCATCCGGGGTGGAGTCGTCCTCGGCAAGTCGGACGAGAAAGGGGAGCAACCCGCCGAGCGGCCGGTGACGATCCCTGATCTGTACGCCACGTTGCTGACCACGTGCGGTGTGGATCCACGACATCAATTCCGCACTCGTGAAGGACGCCCCATCCGCCTTGCCGATAAGGGGACGGCGGTGGCCGAGCTGTTGTAGTCGATGAAAACTCTGAGGTGCGATGTGAAGAGCATATTTTGCGCGATCGCGTGCGTTGCTTCGTGTGCGGCAGTCGCGTCCGCAGCCGACAACGAGTTCAACCAGTTGA
>CAZWGW010000828.1:0-3548 GCA_964633565.1 uncultured Planctomycetaceae bacterium | reverse complement strand
AGCCGCGAAAACTGCTCAATGGCCCGCTGCAGTGCGGCAACGGCCTCAGCCTCCCGCTGTGGAATGTCGGCTTCCAGGTTTCCCAGGTTAAACCACGCCATCGCCTGATCGCGGCGCAGCGTGCGCGATTCCCCCCCCTGCAGCGCCTTGTCGCGCATCGTGATGGATGCGCTGATCTGCTCCCGCGCCAGTGTGAATTCCCGCGGCACGACCTGCTGCACGCCGATATTCCTGTGTCCCAGGCCGATATTCATCACCGTATTGGCCGCGAGCCGCTGATACTCGATCTCCCCGGGAACACGGGCCACCAGTTTTTCGCGAAGCTCCCGCGCCCGTTCCAGCAGTCTCAATGCCTCGTCGAACCGATCCAGCCGGACCAGGCTCGATCCCTTGGCGTTCAGCGTCGTACTGAGGGCGGCCATGTGGCCGACATTTTCGCGATCAGACTCCAGCAGCGCCTCCTGCACCATCAGTGCTTTGTCATAGGCTTTCAGCGCGGCTTCCGGCGATTTCAGCAATTCCGTAATCCGCCCGATCCGGTAGTGCGTCGCGGCAACCTCGGCTTGTAACTCGCGATCATCCGCGTGTTTCTGCAGAAACCGCTCGTAGTGCGTGAGTGCCCCCTCCAGGAGGTCCGCTCGCAACGGCTGCATGCCCGGCTGGTTGATCAGTGTGTTCTCACTCACCTTCGTGAAGAAGAAATTGACCGCGGCGTGCGCTGCCAATTCGTTGTCGCGCGACTCCTGCAGAGCGGCCGTGGTGAAAGCGTAGCCCGTCCAACCAGCGACCAGCGCACCGACAACTCCCAGTGTCGCCACCACCGCGAGCGCGCTGGCCAGTTTGTTCCGGCGGCTCCAGCGGGTGACCCGTTCCCAGCGCCCGGCAGGGCGGGCCGAGATCGGCTCGCCGTTGAGCCAGTTCGCGAGGTCGTCGGCCAGCGCGCCGGCCGACGCGTAGCGCCGCTCCGGTTCCTTCCGCAGCAGTTTGAGGCAGATTACATCGAGGTCGCGATCCAGGGCCGGATTGAATTGCCGTGGCGGCGGTGGCTCCTGTTCGCGCACCTGCAGCAGCACGTCGAGATTCGTCTTCCCGGTGAACGGCGGCCGGCCGGTAAGCAGTTCGTACAGCGTCGCGCCGAGAGAATAGACGTCCGACCGCGTCGTGACGCCGGCCGTGTCCTCCGCCTGTTCGGGCGACATGTAGCAGGGGCTGCCGAGGACCTCTCCCGAAAGAGTCTGTGTGGAATTCTCCTCCAACAGTTTTGCGAGACCGAAGTCGGCGACATACGGCGCGCCGTCCCGCTCGTCGAGCAGAATGTTGTGCGGCTTGATGTCGCGATGCAGGACGCCGTGGTCATGCCCCTGCTGCACCGCCAGCGCCACCCGGCGGATGATGTCGGCGGCGTCGCGCGGTTTGACTGGACCCTCCTTGACGAGTTGCGCCAGGCTCCGGCCGCGGACAAACCGCATCGTGTAATACGGCACCCCTTCCATCTCTCCCACTTCGTAGACGGTGACGATGTTCGGATGGTCGATCCGGGCCGTGGCGCGGGCCTCCGTGCGGAATCGCTCGACGAACATCTGCCGGTCCGCCGCCGACAGTCCCCCCAGCCGATCGCCGCGCAGCAGTTTGACGGCCACGTCGCGATCGGTTCCCGGCTGACGGGCGCGGAACACGATCCCCATCCCCCCTGTCCCGAGCTTCTCGACGAGCACGTACCCGCCGAACCGGCATGGCAGATGGTCCAGCACTGAGGGGTCCCACCGGACTGCTGGAGCTGTGACGTCCGTCGACCGTCCCGCCTCGACACCCGCGGGCCCTTCCGTTTCCACTCCCGCGGCATCGTCGGGAATGGCAACCGCCGGAAACCGCCGGCGATACGTGGTCACTTCGACCGGCAAGTGAAGCCGCTGGCGAAGAGCGATTTCTTCCTGCACGAGGCGGCCGACGATCTCCGGCGCTCGCAGCTTCGGAAACCGCTCCAGATACGTTTCGACGGACGGAGCGCCGATCACCGTCTCGCGCGCGGCGGCGTTGTTGTCGACGGATGACGACTGCCGGTTCGACCACGACTTCCAGCCGAACTCCAGTTCAATCAGGACCAGTTCTTCCAGCGTGGCCAGGTAACTTGGCTGCGACTCGGGCGGGAGGAAGTCCTCGATCGGCCGCGGCGCACCGTCGACCCACGACGCTTCGAACCGTCGTCGCGCAGCCTCGTCGACCACCGCCGGGCCAATCGGGTTGTGCGACATGGTGTGTCCTCCGACACTGCAGCGGTCGACTGCCCGTCAGGGTATTGCCGTCCGCTGCTCCGAGCGGACAGGCCGTAGCCGAATTCGCCAGAATTCGGGCGTCGAATCGGGTCAACGCGTACTTCCCCACGCCCGAATTCTACGCGAATTCGGCTACCGCCCAGTCATGACCCCGTCACTTTGCTTCCCCCTCCAGCTTCTGCCGCGCCTTGGCCAGCGTCTCCCGCCGGGCGTCCGTCAGTTCCGGATAACTCAGGTCGAGGCCGCAGATCGTCCGCGTCAGCACGTCCGCCACGACGGCGCGGGTCACCCACTTGTTGTCGGCCGGCACCACGTACCACGGCGCTTCGTCCGTCGTCGTCGCCTCCAGCGCATCCTCGTAGGCCTCGACGTAGTCGTCCCAGAAGTCGCGCTCGTGCAGGTCGGCTTCCGAGAATTTCCAGTGCTTCTCCGGTCGGTCGAGCCGTTCCATGAAGCGGCGTTTCTGTTCGTCCTTTGAAACGTGCAGGAAGAACTTGACGATCACCGTGCCGTTGCGGACGAGGTGCCGCTCGAAGGCGTTGATGTCATCGTACCGCGCCTCCCAGAACTTCTTGCCGCGTTTGCCCGACGGCAGCTTCTGACTGTCCAGGATTTCGGGGTGTACCTTGACGACGAGGACGTCTTCGTAATAAGAGCGGTTGAAGATGCCGATCCGTCCCCGTTCGGGCAGGCACTTCATGTACCGCCACAGAAAGTTGTGATCTAGGTCCTCGGCGGAGGGCTTCTTGAAGCTGAACACCTGGCAGCCCTGCGGGTTGACGCCGGACATCACATGTTTGATCGTGCCGTCCTTGCCGGCCGCATCGAGCGCCTGCAGCACGATGAGCACGGAGTAGCAGTCGTCAGCGTAAAGCAGTTCCTGGGCCTCGGACAGTTCGGCCAGGTTCTCGTTCAGGATTTCCTGTGCCCGCTCCTTGACGACGTCTTTGCCGAGTTCCTTCAGTTCCTTGGTCTGCGCCCAGCCGGTGTCGTGGTCCCTGAGGCGGACTTTTTTTCCGGGGGGGAGGCGAAACAGTTTGACGAGGTCTTCGCGGATCATGGGAGGGTCATCGCGAGTGGAGAAATAGTCTGATGGGGAGATGGTAACGTGGGAACGGCGGGGAGTGGAGTGCGGAAGGGATGGGGATCGGGCGATATCCCTAGCATGGTGCGTCGCGACGGACCCTACTAGACTCCTGGAGGAACCTGCGCCGGCCGCGGTCGCCGAGCGAGCGCACGCGGCCGGCGACATCTTCGCCAAAGTGCAGCCGATTC
>CAZWGW010000827.1:0-3554 GCA_964633565.1 uncultured Planctomycetaceae bacterium | reverse complement strand
TGCCGGCGGCGGCGAGCAGCACGTCGAGGTCGCCGTCGCCGTCGATATCGGCAAACGCCGAGCCGCGCCCGACCATCGGCCGGACAAAGTCCGCGCCGCACTGTTTTTCCCCGAGCGGCACGAACTCCGTGGCCTGCTCGGCCCCGGCGTTCCAGAAGAGCTGCGGCGGCTGCTCGTAGGTCTGGCTGGCCTGGACGAGGGCGATGTCCTCTTCCAGGTGGCCGTTCGTCGTACACACGTCGAGCCGGCCGTCGAGATCGGCGTCGAAGAAGAAGATGCCGAACTTGAGCAGCAGCAGCGAACCTGGTCCGATCCCATTGGATCCGGCTTCGTCGGTAAACAGCAGCATCCCCGGCTGTGACACGTAGAATGCGGTCGGCTCGTTGAAAAAATTGCCGATCGTCACCACAAAACACCCTGGCTGATTGCGGGGGCAGCCCGAGTCGACACCCATTGCGCCGCGGGCCTTCCCCTCCGGATTGAACGCCAGCCCGGAAATCGCCCCGATCTCCTGGAATGTGCCGTTCTGCTGGTTGTGGAACAGAAAATTCTGGATCGTGTCGTTGGCGACGACCACGTCGAGCCAGCCGTCCTGGTCGAAATCAGCAAAGCTCAGACCGAGCGACTTGGCCATCGGCGTGCGGAGCTGGGGGTTGATCACCTGGAGGCCCGCCTCCGCCGAAACGTCCGTGAATCTGAGCCCCCCGTCGTTGCGGAACAGTTGCGCAAACGTACCCTGGAATGCCTGCGGCCGGCCATAAGCACGCCCGTATCCCACCAGCCGGAAGTCCTGCACCAGGTCGAATTCCTTGGACCAGACGACGTAGTTGCACACGAACAGGTCGAGGTCGGCGTCGTTGTCGTAGTCGAACCAGCCGCAGCTTGAGCCCCAGTCGCCCGGCCGCCCCGCGACCCCCGCCTCGGGCGTCACGTCGACGAAGCGGCCGTCGTCGTTGCGGAACAGCCGGTGCGGCCCCCCCTGGGAGAGATATTCCTCCGACATCGTTTCGCGCAGCGTGAGCGCGCTGACGAAGAGGTCGGGATCACCGTCGTTGTCCATGTCGCCAACGGCGCACCCCTGACCGTAGAGGGAGACATCCAACCCGGCGTCTTCCGTGGCGTCGGTGAAGTGTCCCTTACCGTCGTTGCGGTACAGCCGCAGGGTGGCCGGGCGCTCGGGCGCCGGGCGCGAGTCCCACGGCCAGCGGCGGGAATTGATGAACAGGATGTCGGGATGCCCGTCGGAGTTGTAATCGAGGAAGGCGCAGCCGCCCCCCATCGTTTCGGGGAGCAGCTTGTCGCCGTACGCGCCGTTCTCGTGGACATAGTCGATGCCGGCCGCGTCGGTGATATCGACGAACGGAATCTGCGGCAGTTCGACCTTGGGCAGCTCGCGGCGCTGCGGCAGCGTCGGCTGCTGGATGACGGCCACCGGTTTTGGCTCCGGCCGCGTCATCCACCACCAGATTCCGCCGCCGCCCGCCAGCAGCAGGAGCAGCACCGCCAGCGAGACGCGCAGCGCCACGCCGATGATCGTGTCGTCGCGTTCTTCTTCTTCCGGCAATTCGGGCACAGGGTTGGCTGGCATATTGACAAGAGGCTGTTGTTCCGATGTGGTTGACATCGCGCTGGATCCCTATCGTGCGACGAACGTCACATCGTCGCAAGTGCTGACCGACTTCAGTCCGACTCCTCTGAGCCTCGTTCCTGTCCGGGTTCAACGGACATATCTCAGCCTCCACGGTGTTCGTCGTTATCGGCTACTGGCCGTCAGTCCTTCCCGTGGCAGGCCCGGCGCGCCGTCGCGCTGCAGCGGATAAATCACGAGCGGCTCCGCCGCGTGATTGGCCGCCGGGTATTTCTCGCGCGCCAGGCGGTGCGCCTGGTCGCGGATGTTGTCGTCCTCTTTGTACCGTTCGTGCAACTCACGGTGTTTCTCCGCCAGTTCGGCGTTCCCCAACTGCTGGTGCAGCAATTGCAGGTTGTAGTGGGCCGTGAAGTTCTCCGGGTCGATGGCCAGCGTCTTCTCGAACGTCGCGACGGCTTCCTTGAGCAGGTCCTCGCGATCCGCGCGACCCGCTTCCGTGCGGAACTGTTGCGCGTGCTCGAACAGGGTGATGCCGAGTTCATTGATGACCTCATAATCGAGGCTGAAATTGAATTTCCGGTCAGGCACACGCGTGTCGAGGACTGCGCGCAGGTTCTCTTCGGCCTCGAGGAAGTGCCCCGCGCGCCGGTTGACGAGGCCGCCCAGCCACGCCAGCACCCATGGCGGCGCCGTGTTCTTCTCCTCCTTATACGTCGCGGCGCGATTGAGGGCGTCCACCGCATCGGCGACCCGCCCCTCGCTCTGGTAGACGCGGGCCAGGTTCAGCGGGCCGTCAAACCGCTTCAGGTTTTCGACCTGCAGGAATGCGTGCTC
Source organism: uncultured Planctomycetaceae bacterium (assembly GCA_964633565.1). Taxonomy (GTDB): domain Bacteria; phylum Planctomycetota; class Planctomycetia; order Planctomycetales; family Planctomycetaceae; genus CAZWGW01. The sequence continues at coordinate 1,132 of CAZWGW010000827.1, read as the reverse complement.
GGCCTGCTTGAGTTCCGCCTTTCCTTCCAGAAACAGCCCGATGCCGTAGTCGTTCCACCGCTGCCACACGGGGATCTCTCGCTCCGGGTTCGCCGGCAGATCCGTCGCCACGCCGCGCACGGGCAACGTCACTTTGTCTGCCGCCAGCGTCGTCACCGGAAGCTGATTGCGGTACGGCTCGCCGCGCACGTGGCCCCGGATCGGGAGGTCACCCGGCTTTGCTGTGCGTGCGGCAAAGTCCATCAGGTCCTTGTCGAATTTGCGGTACTGCAGCTTGACCTCGATCGTCACGTGATCGTCGATCTGCTCTGGCAACTGCAGGTCGTAATGCACGACCTGCCCCGCGCCCGGCGGGATCTGGTGGTTGTAGAGCGGCACGCGGATGTCCTGAGGGTTGCGGCGATCAATCCGGTTGCCGTGCTCATCGAGCATGAACACATTCACGAAGTGCGACCACGGGTCGACGCGGGTTTCGTCGTCGATCGCACCGCTGCGGCCGATGACCTTTCCGCCGCTGGTGACGGTGACGTCCATCCAGATCTCGTTGGAATCGACGGTCCCCTGGCTGAACACATGGCCGAGCTTGAGCGTGCGGATGACGGTCTCCAGCAGGTATCGGCCGCCCGGCTCCAGTTCGGGGAGTTCGGGGCGGAGCGGCGCGTGCAGCTTGCCGTCGATCGTCCCCCCCTCCTTGATCCCGAAAATGTCGACGCGGAGGTTCCCTTTGTGGAACTCCTCATGGGCCTTGATTGTTTCCGGCGAGTCGATGAGCCAGGCGATCCCCGTGTTGGCCGACGGGAACAGGTGGTTGTGGATCGAGCGCTTGCCCGACAGGTCAAAGTCCCTCGCGGCGAAATCGTTCGACTCCTTAAGCGGCATGTGGCACTCGGAGCAGTTCGTCTTCGCCACGTCAGGATAGTAGAAGCTCCGGGCCCCGTGGCCCGAGACGCCGCTCAACAGGTAGAAGTCGTAATGGTTCTGGCCCCGCAGGAACGCCTTGTAGTTGTTCAGCTCGAAGGGGAGGTGCACCTTGTGGCAGGTCGAGCAGAACTCTTCGGTCTTGTGGAACGGCTTGAGGAACGTCTTCTTGTGGAAGGCGGGCTTGGCCTTGACCATCTGGTTGTTGAGCCAC
>CAZWGW010000826.1:0-3558 GCA_964633565.1 uncultured Planctomycetaceae bacterium | reverse complement strand
AATCGCACGTCAGGGCGGCTGCTCCGTAGCGCCTCGACGATCTGTTTCAGGTCGAGTGCGCCCTCGCCCAGTGGCACCTCGGACAGCAGGAACCCCTCTCCGGATCGTTCGACCGCCATGTCCTTGAGATGGCACGACATGGCCCACGGCGCCAGCGTCTGCACCGTCTCCAGCGGCGGCTCCAGCAGCGCCAGGTTGTTCCCCGTGTCGACACACGCGCCGACGTGCTCGCTTGACAACCGCCGCAGCAACTCCGCCTGCTCGTCTGATCGCAGGTCCTTGTGGTTCTCGACAGCAAGACGCATGCCACGCCGGGCGACGATCGGTTCCACGATCTGCAGCCGGCGCCAGTACTGCTCCCTGAAGGCGTGGAACTCGGCCATCGTCCGAAACGTCTCATACCGCCGGCCGCCGAGCATCACCGTACGGAGGACGACGGCCCCCGCGCGCTTCGCCGTCAGCACTTCCTGTTCAAATCGCGCCGCGCCGGTCTCGTCCTGCGGCGTGCTCACGGAGCCTTCGACGAACATCCCCAGCACCTCCGCCCGCTGGCGGAGCCGGGTTGCGTACTCTTCGTCGCGCACGCCAATCGGCAGTTGTACTCCACCGGCTCCGCGCGCCTGGCAGAACTCGAGAAACTGCAGCGGGTCGCTGAAGCCCTGGTCCCGCTTGACGCGCGCGTGGATGCCGTACGAACTGTTGCCGATCCCGAGTCGCGTGGCCGGCACCGTCTCTGCGCCGGCAAGGCGGCCCGCGGCGCACACGCCGGATGCGGCGAGCATCTGCAGGAATTTGCGGCGCCCCGTGCGCATGGTTCAGGTCACCCCCACCGCCCTCAGTTCGCGATCCCACGGAGAGCGGTACGGGCGTTCCAGTTGTTGCGCCGCCTCGGCATCCCCGATGATCGTCTCACTGGCCGCGTCCCACTGCAGCTTCCGTCCCGTCCGCAGGGAAATGTTCGCCAGGTGGCATGCCGTCACGACGCGGTGCCCGCTCGCCAAGTCGGAAATCGGCGTCGCGCGCGTCTTGATACAGTCCAGGAAGTTCCGGACATGCGCCTTGAACTGCGCCCGGTCGTCGCCCGATTTGTCGACGATCGCTTCCGTGCGCAGCGGTGCGTCCTTTGGGGGTTCCACTGCCGGCGGCCCGCCGACGGGGTGCGCGCCGGTGAACTGCGGGACGGTTGCCTCCGGTGGGACGTCCTTGTCCGGCGTCACCTGGAACGACTTGCGCGAGAGGCCGAGGCTTCCCTTCGTGCCGTAGAACTCCAGTCCGTACTCCGGTTTCGCCCCGCCCGAGCACTCCCGCATCGCCCAGGCGGATGTCCAGCCGTCGAACTCGAACAGCGCATCCTGCGTGTCGGGCGTTTCGCCACCGCCTTGCAGCACGAACCGCCCCCCGGTGCTGCCGACAGAGCGCAACGACTGCATCCCCAGCACCCAGTCGACAATATCGAGTGAGTGCTGGCCGAGGTTCGTCATCTGACCACCGGAGTAATCCCAGAACCAGCGAAAGTGATAAATCGCCCGCAGCGGGTTGTAGGGCCGCTCCGGTGCGGGGCCGAGCCACAGGTCGTAATCCAGTTCCGGCGGAGGGTCGCCGTCCGGGGGATCGCCGTATCCCGGCAGAATGTTCCGCACGGCCTGCAGCCGGACTGACATGACTCGCCCGATGTGCCCCTCCCGGATCAGATCGCGTGCCCGCTGGTAATGCGCTCCCGACCGCTGCTGCGTCCCGACCTGCACGACACGGTTCGTGCGCCGCGCCACGTCGATCATCCACCGCCCCTCTTTGACGAACAGCGTCAGTGGCTTCTCGACGTAGACGTCCTTGCCGGCGGCGCAGGCGAGCATCGTCATCAGCGCGTGCCAGTGGTCCGGCGTCGACACGACCACCGCGTCGACGTCCGCGTTGTCGAGCAGCCGGCGGAAGTCGCCGTAGCCCTGCGCACGGCCGCCGATGAATCCGAGCGCTTCATCGCGGCGGCCCCGGTGCACGTCGGCGACGGCGACGATGTCGACGTCCGGCTGCTCCCGGAAATCAATCACGTGCCGTTTGCCGATCAGGCCGTAGCCGATGCAGCCCACGCCGATGCGGTCGTTGGCCCCGGCAATTCGCGCGTACGACGATGCCGGGATCGCAGCCGCCCCCGCCACGGCAGCACCACCCGCCAGGAATGAACGGCGGCTGAACCGCCGGACACACAACGGCTCCCCCTCTCCCCCGACGACGCGTCGTCGTCCGCTTTGGCTTGTTTCGGGGGAGAGGGCCGGGGTGAGGGGGCCGGTCCCAAAGTAATCGTTGCTCACATCGTCACCCCTCGCACACGGCCCTCATTTTCTGCAGCCCGACCCGCGCCACTTCCAGCGGATCACGCTGCCACAGGTCTTCGCGGAACAATTCCAGCGAGACAAACCCCTTGTAGCCGACCTGCGACAGCAATGCGCAATACCGTTTGAGGTTGATGCACCCGTCCCCCGGCATCACGCGGTCCGGGTCGTGCTGCTGCGGCGCGGGGGGCGACGCGGGGGCGTCGTCGAAATGACTGACGGCGATCTGCTCGGCCCGCAACCGGGCGATCTCTTCATGCCCCGCGCCGCCGCGGAAGTCGTGGAACGGGTCCAGCACGATCGTCGCCTGGGGATGCCCAGACTCCCGCATCACGCGGAGCGCCTTCGCGATACTGTTCACCTCCTCGACAAATCCCAGGTATTCAAATGCCGGTTTGACGCCGAACGACAGCCCCAGGTCGAGCAGTTCCTTGTACCGTCGCCCCGTGAGAGCATAGTCGACATCCTTCCCCGGCGGCGGGCTGGCGACGACGTGCTTCGCTCCCACGGCGGCCGACTGCTCCAGCCGCCGGCGGACCTCCTCCATCGCCCCCCTGTATTCCGGCCCGTCGGGGAGCGACCACCCCTTGAGGTAAATCGTCGTCGGGACGGCGAGACCCCGGTCGTCCACGGCCTTGCGGATCTCCGCCAGCGTGCCGCCCGCTGCGATGTGTTTCTCAATGTCGTCGTGCCACAGTTCGATCGCTTCGTAGCCGGCCTCGGCGGCGACGCGGATCTTGTCGAGGATCGGCGTGGGGCGGATCGTGCTGGAGTTGAGGCTGTAGCGGAACCGCGGCATCGAGACCTCCCGTTGTTGTGCAGCAGTGATGGCGAACACGCCCGTATGAGCCTAACCGGGTACGCAGCGCCGCGAAAGTCTCGCGGACGTCTCGTCGTTTTTTCGCCGAGCAAGTGGATCGGGGGGCAACTGGATCGGGCCGGCGATCCAGTTGGCCGGCTGGTTTCTCCGCGGAAGAATCGCAACTGGACAACTGGATGAGTGTATTGACGTGGGGGGGCGGAACGAGTGGAGAGTGCAGAGTGGAGAGAGCAGAGCGGAGAGTTGCACGTGGTGTGACCTGCGGTCGGGGCGTGCGGCCCGGTCGGGAGACCGGCCACAACGAGTGCATGCGGCTCGCGTGCGCGTCCGTCGCTGACCGCCGACCTCTGGCCGGGGACGGCAAGAATGCAAGATTGCAAGAACTCCAGGGTGGGGGAGAGGGGGGAG
>CAZWGW010000825.1:0-3568 GCA_964633565.1 uncultured Planctomycetaceae bacterium | reverse complement strand
ATGTGGAATCGACCGACGGCGATTTGCCGCAGGGAACATTCGGTGTTTCTTTGCCAACCCTCGTGTTCGACGTCGGCATAAATACGATCAGCGGAACCAGTGGTGATTATCTCGGCAACGGCGTGATCGACTGGGATTCCTTCGCGTTCGTCGTGCCGGCCGGAATGGAAGTGGTCGGCGGCGATCTGGAATTGACCCGGTCGGGACGCCTGTCGAGCCTGAGTTGGGAGATCTATCGGGGGTCGCCGAATTTCCGCGGTGGATCGCTCGTGGAGAAGCTCGATCCGGATTTCTTTGCCGTTTTTCCATTTCCTTTGACTGCGATGGACCCGTTGAATGCCGTGCCGCTGTCGACCGGTGTCTACAACGTCTCTGCCTTCGGACTCGGCGGGCTGACTAATCAACCGAATTGGGGCACTTACACATTCACGTTCGACGTGCGTCAAACCGCTGCGAATGAAGTGCCCGAACCGACGTCGCTCACACTGATTGCCCTGGGAGCGCTCGGATTTACAACGGCGAGCCGCCGTCGATGGCGACGGTTCGATTTGTCATGCATCTCGAAATGATGACTGATCCCCGCGCGGCCGCTCTTGCGTTCCGCCGCAGGCGGAGGTAGGAGTTCGGGTCGCAACTCCAGTTGGCTCATTCCTTCCGCTGCATCAGTTTGAAGGTCGCCACGATTGAGAATTTCATTATTCATGGCTCAGGACCGAATGCAAGTCGTTCGCGACGGCGCCGCACAGGAAAGGCTGCATTGATAGGTGCCGTGCCAGCACTCAAGAATTCGGATCACCCGACCGGATTGCGCGCTGCGTTGGCCGGAGTTCTCCGCCTGTCTCGTGGGAGTAGTTCCGCGCGACATTCCGAAAAGGTCAATCAAGATGCGCTTCCAGGTTTTGACAATCCTCGTTCCGGTGCTGCTGAGTTCGACGCGGGCCACCAACGGCGGGCCGATTCTGACCTACGACTTCACCGGTCGTGTCACCAGTATCTCGGACAACACGGCGTTTGACCTCAACGGGTCAATTCCTCTCAATACCACGGTCACAGGCAGTGTGGTCTACGACGCTGGGGCGCCCGGCAACGTCTTTCCGCACCTCGGCGGGACGGCCGGCGTCTACCCCGGCGCCGCTCTATCATTCTCGGTAAACGTCGGCAGCGGGCTGCTCGTCTGGGACTCCGGACCACTTGATTTCTTTGGACCGTCGGTAACGGCTTCAAACAACATCGTAAACGGTTCGCTTTTCTACGATCTCATCGCAATCCAGGGGGGCAGCCTGACCCCAGCCAGTCTGGTGCTCCCTTCCGCGACAACGACGTCGACGCCGTTTGCGCTCCTGGCGTCGCTGGTTCTGATCGACTTCAGCGCCACAGCGCTGTCGGACTCCAGCCTTCCGTCAACACTCGATCCGTCGCTGTTCGACTTCACGACATTCTCCCTCACCGGCGGGCGCCCGAGCGGCACCACTGGGCTCAGTTTCCCCGGAAGCGTTAACGTGAGTGTGGATTCGCTGGTCCAGAACGTCCCGCTGGCAAGCGTGCCCGAACCCGGATCGATCATGCTGTTCGGCTTGGGCACAGTCGGACTCGTCTTGCGCGGGCGCCGGAACCGACGTCGCTGACCGTTGCTCGCCCTCAGCACGTTCGGCGCGGGATCTTCGGTCGTCGACGAAGGCTTTCCGTTGCGTGGCGAAGCGGCGCGGCGGTTGGCGTCGTGACGACTCAGTCCGGAGCAAATCTGATGACACGCACCATCTTCAGCCGGGTGCTGTACTGCGCGACTCTCGGCGCAATTGTGTTGCCGTTGATCTCGTAAATCGCTGGCGCGGGTCTGATTGTCAACGGCGACTTCGAGGACCAGCCGTACTATGACAACAATTTCATCGTCGACAATTTCGGCGTGGAACAAACGAGGCCGGTGCCCGAACCTTCGACGCTCTCCCTGTTCGGTCTCGGAGCACTGTGGCTGCCGTTCAGGCGGTGGAGGTCACGTCGTGCTGATTCTGCAGGATGATTGCCTCGCGAACCTCATTCACGTCAATCCCGCGATCGGCTCACCCGAATAGATATGGTGCGGCCGGTCTGCCTCATCATGCCACGCCGCCGTGTCGGGAATGCCGAGCGCCTGGTAGATCGTCGCTGCCATGTTCTCGGGCGTCTGCGGATCGGCCGCCGGGTAGCCCCCCTGCTTGTCCGAGGTGCCGACCACCGTCCCGCCTTTCACACCGCCGCCGGCGAATTTCATCGAGCAAGTGCCGAAATTTCCGCCGAATCGTTGGCGACCGCACTTCCCAGCTTCGCAGCGTATCTGCGACGGCGCGCGGGCGTGGAAAGTGCAAGATCATGTGATGGCACTCCAGTCGCTTGCCGTCGCAATGGTGTCACAAACTTGCCAGATGCCGGACTGTTCAACATGCGCGCGATTGCAAGTTTGATCTTCTCCCTGGCGCTGGTGCTCGTGTCGTCAGGTCCGGTGCTGGCTTCTTTGCTTCCGAGTGGCCTGTATGGCTGGACCCGTGACCGGGACAGCGTCGGGAAAATCGACTTCGTGAACATCAGCGAGTCGGACGGCCATGCCTCATTTCTGTTCGACCTGGTGATTCCCGAAAACTACTAGGCGCGCGATCTCACCTATGACCCCACCAACGGCCACTTCTACGGCAGTTTGTTCCCGTTTGGTGGTGGCAGGTTTCTGATCGCCGACATTGACCCGCTGACGATGACCCTGACCTACAGCGCCTACACCGGCCTGCTGGCCGACGGGGTTGAGGGGATGGAATACTTCGCAGCCAAGGGAGGCATTGTCGTTTCGGGCACGGACGCCGGCGGGACGAATGCACTCTATGTCGTCAACCATGCGGGTGTCGTGCAGGAGACAGCCGTCCTGCCACAGATCAGGGACCAGGACCATCTGGGCGCGAATTCCCTGGCAGGAGAACTTCACGTGCTCGACACCAATCACCCCACAAACGGCTTCAGGATCAACGAATGGGTGGACCCATTCGGTGCCACACCGACACTGGTCGGCGTCTACGACGGACCAGACCCGGGTCTCGCAGCCGACCTGGCGATTAATCCCTTGACAAACACGTTCTATTCCAGCGGTTTGTCGAACCTCCTCCGTTACGACTTCGCCTTGCAACAGCAGGAAGTCGTCGGGAGCTACAACTACCAGCGAGCAATCTGGGGCATCGCGGCAGTCGGGTCTGAAGTCCCCGAACCGGCTTCGCTGACGCTGTTTGGCGTCGGCGCGCTCGGTCTCGGGTTCATGCACCGTCGACGCCGCCAATCCTTTTGCACTCGGTTCCAGTGAGCCACCAGGTCAGAATCTTCAGGAATCCAGAACATTCTGCAGATTTGTGCGCACATGCTCCCAGAAAAATCCGCCAACCTGTCAGCAGGGTTCACAAGAGACGCTCACCATGATACGAGTGCTTTGCCTCCAGGGCTTCGTTGCAGTTGTCGGCTGCGCCATTTCGTGCGGGACCGCCGAGGCGGGACTGATCAACTATGTGGAATCGACCGACGGCGATTTGCCGCAGGGAACATTCGGTGTTTCTTTGCC